>CAZTMF010000172.1:0-6810 GCA_964614675.1 uncultured Caulobacteraceae bacterium
GGGCCACCACCTCGCGCAGCTCCCTGGGGTTGCCGACGAAGTTGCCGCAGATGGTGATCCCCTGGCCGGGGAAGGTCATCAGGGGCATGTCGAGCCGGCCGCCGAACATGCCGACCTGCACGGTCTTGCCGCCCCGGGCCAGGCAGGCCAGGGCGACCTGGACGGTGGCGGAGCTGTTGACCAGGTCGACCACGCCCAGCACCGGTCCGCCGGCCGCCGCCTTGATCCGGTCGGCCGCCTCGGCGGGGGCGCCGAAGCCGTCCACCGCCTGGGTGGCGCCGGCCTTCAGCGCCGCGCGGCGCTTGGTCTCCGAGAGGTCGACCGAGACGATGTTGCGGTGCCCGAGCGCCTTCAGGATCTCGATGGCCGAGAGCCCGAGGCCCCCGGCGCCGATGAGCACGATGGGCTTGTCCGGCGCGATGGGCATGAGCTTCCGGATCGCCGCATAGACCGTCAGGCCCGAGCAGGCATAGGTCGCCGCCACCGCCGGATCGACCTCGCCGGCGTCCACCAGATGGCGCGGGTGGGGGACGAGCACATGGCTGCCGAAGCCGCCGGGCTGGCGCACGCCGATGGCCGCGCCCTTGGCGCAGAGGTTGTCCTCTTCGGCCAGGCACCGCTCGCACTCGCCGCAGCCGACCCAGGGGAAGACGATCCGCCGGTCGCCGATCTCGACCCCCTTGCCGGACGCGTCCGGGCCGAGGGCGACGACGGCGCCGAAGATCTCGTGGCCGAGCGTCAGGGGCGGATTGAGGCCCAGAGCGCTGATCGGGGTCTTCTCGGGCCCCCCCAGATCCAGCAGGCCTTCCCAGAAGTGCACGTCGGAGTGGCACACCCCGCAATGCGTGACCTGGACGAGCACCTGGGTCCCCTGCGGCTCAGGGGTGGGGTTCTCGATCTCCTTCAGAGGCTTGTCGGCTTCGACGACGGCCCAGGCCCGCATCGGGGGTCCTCCTCTGAGGGGTTTGGTCGCCCCGGTCGTTAGATTGCCAAGGCGGACGCCTTACGAAATAAGACCAGAAGGGGCGGAGAGTCGAACCCATGTCAGCCAAGAAGCAGGCCGCCGCGGATCTGGACGTGCTGGAGCGCGAAGCGGCGAGCGCGTCCGGGCGCAAGGCCCCCGCGGCCCCCCCCGAGAAGTGGGGCATGATCTATCTGCTGGCGCGGATCTTCTACGTCATGCGCCAGAGGTCGGAGGACTCGCTCAGGCCCCACAACCTGACACCGATGCAGTTCACCATCCTGCACAGCCTGAAGTCCTGGGACGGCCTGTCCTCGGCGGAGCTGTCGCGCCGGTTCGGGGTGACGCCCCAGACCATGGGCGAGATGATCGGCAACCTGGAGCGCCGCGCCCTGATCGCGCGGGTGCAGGACCCCGCCAACCGCCGCGCCCTGAAACTCAGCCTGACAGACGCGGGCGGGCGCGCGCTGGATATCTGCGAATCCGCCATGCAGGGCGTCGAGGCGGAGATGTTCGAGGACATGTCCTCACGCGACCTGGAGGCCCTGCGCGGCCGCATGATCGGCCTGCACAACCACCTAGGCCTGACCTTCGCCGAATAGGTCCTAGACCCCCTCCTCCGCCGGCAGGCGCTTGCCGAGGACGAGGTCGGAGGCCTTCTCGCCAATCATGATGGCCGAGGCGTTGGTGTTCGCCCCCGGCACCGTGGGCATGATCGAGGCGTCGGCCACCCGAAGGCCCTGCACCCCCATCACCCGTAGCTGGGGATCGACTACCGCCTCGGCGCCCAGGCCCATGCTGCAGGTGCCGACCGGGTGCTGGGTGCTGGAGCAGGCCTTGCGGATCCAGGCGTCGAGCTCGTCGTCGCTCTGGGCGTCGTCGCCGGGCGCGGCCTCGGCCCCGGTGAGATCGCCCTGCGGCGGGGTTCGGTAGATCCGCCGGGCCTCGCGGATGCCCCGTCGCATCATCTCGAACTCGGCCGGCGTGGACATCAGGTTCAGCTGCACCTTGGGCGCATCCAGCGGGCTGGCCGAGCGCAGGGTCACCTCGCCGCGGCTGTGCGGATGCAGGATCACCACCCCCACCTGGAACGCATGCTCCAGCGCCTTGGTCACGCCGGGGAACCACAGCTTGGCGTCCATCCGCACCGGGTTGCACATCAACTGGATGTCCGGCTGCTCCAGCTGAGGCTGGGTGCGGATCACCACGTTGCAGCTGTTGATCTGGGTGGCGAAGGGGCCGTTGCCGAACAGGGCCCATTGGGCCGTCGAGACCACGGCCTTGTCGTAGCGCAGCTCCTTCAGGAAGGTGACCGGCGACTTGGCCTGGAACCGCATCATGCAGTTGGGGTGCTCGGACAGGTTCTTGCCCACACCGGGCAGATCGACGATCGGCCGGATGCCGTGCTGGATCAGCTGGTCCGCGGGGCCGATCCCCGACAGCATCAGCAGCTGGGGCGAGTTGAAGGCTCCGCCGCATAGGATCACCTCGCGCTCGGACCGGACCTGCTGCAGCTGGCCCTCATGCGAGATCTCGACCCCCACCGCGCGGCCGGCCTCGATCAGGACGCGGGTGGTCAGGGCCTCGGACTCGAGCGTCAGGTTCGGCCGGTTGAGCACCGGGTGCACATAGGCGCGGTAGGCGCTCGCCCGCCGGCCGCGCTTGTCGATGGTGACCTCGCCCTTGGAGAACCCCTCGGGAAGCTCGCCGGAGAGGTCGTCGGAGACCGGATAGCCGGCGTTCCTGGCCGTCTCCATCAGGGGGTCGTGCAGCAGGAGCCGCGTGTCGATGGCCTGGACGTGCAGGGGCCCCGAGCCGCCGTGGTACTTGCCCGGCCCCCGCCAGCTGGTCTCCATCCGCTTGAAGTAGGGCAGCACGTCGGCGTAGCCCCAGCCCTCGCAGCCCATCTGCCGCCAGGTATCGTAGTCGCGCGGATGGCCGCGCATGTAGAAAAGGCCGTTGATGGACGAGGAGCCGCCCAGCACCTTGCCCCGGGGCAGCGGCAGGCGGCGGCCGTCCAGCTGCGGCATCGGCTCGGAGGTGTAGCCCCACGTCATCCCCGGAACGAACATCGCCTTCAGGAATCCCAGCGGCATGTGGATGTAGGGATGGCTGTCCTTGCCGCCCGCCTCGATCACCAGGACCTTGAGAGCCGGATCCTCGCTGAGGCGCGCCGCCATCACGCAGCCGGCCGAGCCGGCGCCGATGATGATATAGTCGTAGGTATCGGCTAGAGGGCGGGCCATACGGGCTCCTGATGAATATGGCGGGCAACCTTGGCCGAGACGGCGCGGGTTTCAAGCCCGATGGCGTCCGTCCGCACGGTCCAGGCGCCTGGAACCTGGGCGCGGCCGGTGCGCTTTGCCTTTGCTTTAGGCGTCGGCTCAGCTTGGGTGGGGCCGGGCCGGTCCCGGGTCGCACCCACGCCCCCGCGCCGTGGTCTCGTGAGTCCCATGCCTTGCTATGACGAAATGCACGGCTGGAACGGCAGGACGGACGTCCGCGACGTCTACGAGCCGATCCAGCGCTGGCTGGAGGAGTCGCCGCCCGAGCTGCTAGAGGCCCGGCGACGGCAGGCCGAGATCCTGTTCCGGCGCATCGGCATCACCTTCGCCGTCTATGGCGCGGACGAGGCGACCGAACGTCTGATCCCCTTCGACATCGTGCCCAGGGTGATCTCACAGGCCGAGTGGGCGAAGCTGGAGTTGGGCCTGAAGCAGCGCGTCCAGGCCCTGAACCTCTTCCTGGCCGACCTCTACGGCCCCCAGGAGTGCCTGCGCGCCGGGATCGTGCCGGAGGAGCTGATCTGGCAGAATCCGCACTTCCGGCTGGAGGCGGTGCGGCGACCCCCGCCGCACGGGGTCTATGTGCACGTGGCCGGCATCGACGTGGTGCGCACCGGCGAGGACAGCTTCCTCGTGCTGGAGGACAATGTCCGCACCCCGTCGGGGGTCTCCTACATGCTGGAGAACCGCGAGGCGATGCTGCGGCTGTTCCCCGAGCTTCTGGAGCGGCAGCGCGTAGCTCCGGTGGAGACCTATACCGACGCCCTCCTGGCGACCCTGAGGTCCGTGGCCCCGGAGAGCACGCGCGGCGAGCCCAACATCGCCCTGCTCACCCCTGGCCCTTACAACTCCGCCTTCTACGAGCACTCGTTCCTAGCCGATAAGCTCGGCGTGGAACTGGTCGAAGGCACCGACCTCTTCGTGCGCGACGACGTGGTCTACATGCGCTGCACCGACGGTCCGCGGCGCGTGGACGTCATCTACCGCCGCATCGACGACGACTTCCTCGACCCCCTGGTGTTCCGGCCGGATTCGGCGCTGGGCGTCCCCGGGCTGATCGGCGCCTTCGAGGCGGGCAACGTGGCCCTGGCCAATGCGCCGGGCACCGGCGTCGCCGACGACAAGGCGGTCTACAGCTACATGCCCGAGATCGTCCGGTTCTTCACCGGCTCGGACCCCCTGCTCGAGAACGTGCCGACGTGGCGCTGCCGCGAGCCCGAGGCCCTGGACTATGTGCTGAACCATCTGGCCGAGCTGGTGGTGAAGGAGGTCAACGGCTCGGGCGGATACGGCATGCTGGTGGGACCCACCGCCTCGAAGACCGAGATCGAGACCTTCCGGCGCAAGCTGAAGCGCTTCCCCGAAGGCTTCATCGCCCAGCCGACCCTGGCGCTCTCCACCTGTCCCACCTTCGTGGAGTCGGGGCTGGCGCCCCGGCACGTGGACCTTCGGCCCTTTGTGCTGACCGGCGCGGACGAGGTCCGCATCACGCCCGGCGGTCTGACCCGCGTGGCCCTGAAGGCCGGCTCACTGGTGGTCAACTCCAGCCAGGGCGGGGGCACCAAGGACACCTGGGTGCTGGCCGAGTAATGCTCTCCCGCACGGCCGACAGCCTGTTCTGGACGGCGCGCTATCTGGAGCGCGCGGACTTCCTGGCGCGCATCCTGGATTCGGCATTGCGGCTGTCGTCCATGCCGGCGGCCAAGGTGGGGCCCAATACCTGGGAGAGCGTCCTGGCCTCGGCCGGCGTGGCCGACGCCTTCTATGCGAAGCGCCAGACCGCCACCGAGCGCACCGTGCGGGACTTCCTGGCCTTCGATCCGGACAACCCCTCCTCGATCTATTCCTGCCTGGCGACGGCCCGCGCCAACGGCCGGGCGGTGCGCACCGCCCTGACGCACGAGATGTGGGAGTGCCTGAACGACGCCTGGCACGGGCTGCAGAACCTCGACGCCGGCCGCACCGGCCGGGACGCCTTCACCCACTTCCTGGAATGGGTCGAGCAGGTGACGCTGGTGTTCGACGGCTCGGCCCGGCGCACCATGCTGCGCAACGACGCCTATTGGTTCCTGAGGCTGGGCGGGGCGTCCGAGCGGGCCGACAACACCGCGCGGATCCTCGACGTGAAGTACCACCTGCTGCTGCCCGAGCGGGAGCAGGTGGGCGGGGGTCTGGACCACTTCCAGTGGACCACGATCCTGCGCGAGGTCTCGGCGCTCACCGCCTACCACTGGGTCTATCGCGACCGGGTGAAGCCCTGGCTGGTGGCGGACCTCTTGATCCTGAACCCCCAGATGCCGCGCTCCCTGGCGAGCTGCTACGAGGTCACGACGAACTATCTCGACCTGCTCGCGGAGGCCTATGGTTCGACGGGACAGAGCCAGCGCCGGGCGCATCGGATCCGCGCCCAGCTCGCCTCGGCCCGGATCAACGACATCTTCCAGTCGGGCCTGCACGAGTTCATCACCGGGTTCCTGACCGACAACGCGGGCGTCGCGGCGGCCATCGCCGAGCAGTACCTGGTCTAGGGAAGAGGGGGCAAAGGGGCGTGCGCATCCGCGTCGAGCACCGGACGGTCTACCGTTACCAGCCGGCGGCCAAGTCGGTGCTGCAGGTGCTGCGCCTGACGCCGCGGTCGCACGAGGGCCAGAACGTCGTGCGCTGGCGGGTCTTCGCCGAGGCGGACGGCGAGGTGCAGCTCAGGCGCGGCGAGGACGCCTTCGGCAACATCACCCAGACCGCCTTCGTGCAGGGACCGGTCTCGGAGCTGACCCTGAGCGTCGAGGGCGAGGTGAACACCTGGGACACCCAAGGCGTCGCGCGCGGCACGCTGGAGCGGTTTCCGCCGATGGCCTTCCTGCGCGGGAGCCCGCTGACGGATCCTTCGCCCGAGCTCGAGGCCTTCGCCGACGGGGCCGGCGCCGGATCGGACGACGTCGCCCGGCTGCATCGCCTGATGCTGGCCATCAACGCCGAGATCGTCTTCGACCCCGAGCCCACCCATGCGGCCACCACCGCGGCCGAAGCCTTCGTCCTGAAACGCGGCGTCTGCCAGGACTTCAGCCACATCTTCATCGCCGCGGCCCGGCATCTGGGATTCCCGGCGAGATATGTCTCCGGCCACCTCGGCCGCGAGGGCGAACAGGTCCAGCAGAACGCCGGCCACGCCTGGGCCGAAGCCTATGTCGCCGACCTCGGCTGGGTGGGCTTCGACTGCGCGAACGGGCTGTCGCCGACCGCGGAGTACGTCCGCGTGGCCGTCGGACTCGACTATCTGGGCGCCGCGCCCGTGCGGGGCAGCCGTTCCGGCGGCGGGGCGGAAATCATGGACGTGACGCTCAGGGTCTCTCACGCGGCCCTGCAAAGTCAGGCATAAGCCTTGCCCAATCGCCCGCCGAACCGTTCCCGGAGCGACGCCGACATGACCTATTGCGCCGGAATCCTCGTCCAGGAAGGGCTCGTGATGTTCGCCGACACCCGCACCAACGCGGGGTTCGACGACGTCTCGACCTATCGCAAGCTGCACATCTACGAGACGCCGGGCGAGCGGGTGCTGGCGGTGGC
>CAZTMF010000173.1:0-6718 GCA_964614675.1 uncultured Caulobacteraceae bacterium
GGCTCGGGGGCCCTGGGGGGGGGCACATGGCGGGGGGGCAGGGGCTGGCGGAGCTCGCCCGCGATCCGCTCCAGCCGTGCGGCGGCCGCGTCATAGGCCTGGCGCGCGGAGAGCTCCGACGGCCGCACGGCCGCCACCAGCAGGATCTCCTGGGCGATGGAATCGAACACCGCCACGATCGAGGGACGGGTCATCACCGCGTCGGGCAGCCCCAGCGGGTCGGGGTTCTGGTTGGGCAGTTCCTCGGCCAGGCGCACCATGTCGTAGCCCAGGGCGCCGAACACGCCGGCCGCCATCGGCGGCAGACCCTCGGGCAGATCGAGGCGCGAGCGGCGGATCAGACCCTTCAGCGACTGCAGCGCCGGGCCGTCGGGCCGGAACCGGCCGGCGTCCAGGTCTTCGCCCTCGCTGATCTCGGCCTCCTTGCCGCGGCAGCGCCAGACGAGGTCGGGCTCGAGGGTGACGATCGAATAGCGCCCCCTCCAGGCGCCGCCTTCCACGGACTCGAACAGGAAGGCGTAGGGTCGGCCGTGACCGACTTTCAGATAGGCCGAAACCGGCGTCTCCAGATCGTCGATCAGGCGCGTGAAGATGACCTGGGGCGTCCCGGCCGAATAGGCGGCGGCGAACGCCTCGAAGGCGGGCAGGGTGGTCATGGGGCCTTGCCGGACGCCTTGCCGGTCGCCGTCGCGCTCGGCGGCGGCTGTGCGCCCAGGGCTGCATAGGCCAGGGCGAGGTCCACCTTCGGCTTCACCTGGGCGCGGGCGGCGGCATAGAACATCTCGCCGAACTCGTTGCGGGCCATCTGATCCGAGATCTGGGTCCTGAGCGACTGGCTCTCCTTGGCGATGTCGGCCGCGGAGCCGGACTTGACGCCCACGACCTTGACCACGGCGAAGCCGAAATTGCCCGCCTGGGATTCGAAGGCGTCGCCCGCCTTGGCGTTGAACAGGCTCGCCAGCATCTGCTGGCCCAGGGCCTGCGCCTGCTGCTCGGCCGCCGAGCGGGTCAGGTCCAGGTGCTGGACCTTGGCCCCCGCCGAGGCGGCCACCGTCCCGATCGCCTCGCCCTTCTTGACCCGCTGGGTGAGCGCGTCGGCCTTGGCCTTCAGGGTCTCGATCAGCTGGTTGGTCATATAGGCCTGGGTGAGGGGGCCGCGGATCTCCTCAAGCCCCGGCACGTGCGCCGGCGTGAGCTTGTCGACGCGCAGGGCGTAGTACTCGCCCTGGCCGAGATCGGTGATGTCGGTTTCTCCGCCCTGGGGCAGGGAGAAGGCGTCCTTCAGCATCTTCTCGTTGATGCTGGGCAGGGGCTGGCCGTTCGGCATCCGGCCCTGGGCGTTGATCGGAACCGGGATCGGGAACAGCTTGGCGCCCGACGCCTTGGCCGCCGCATCCATGTTCTGGCCCTTGCTGTGGGCGTCGGAATACTTCTCCGACTGCTCGTAGGCCGCGTCCTTCGCCGCCCGGTCGTTCAGCTCTTTCACGATCTGCGGGCGCGCCTCTTCGAGGCTGGCGGGCTTGGCGGGCGTGATGCTGGCGAGCTTGGCGACGGAATAGCCGAACTGGCCGTGGATCGGCGCCGAGACCTGTCCGGAATTCAGCGCGAAGACGGCCTTGCCGACCGCCGGATCATCGACCTTGTCCTGGGGAATGTCGGCATAGCTGATCGGCTTCGTCCCATAAGCCTTGGCGACCTGGGTGGCGTCCTCGCCCTTGTTCAGACGTGCCGTGACCGCCGCCGCCTGGGCGGGATCCTTGACCAGGACCTGGACGAAGCTGCGCCGTTCGGGGACCGACAGGCGGGCCTTCTCCACATTGAACATCTTCAGCACGTCGGCTTCGTTCGGCTTCAGGGTCGCGCCGATCTGCTGGGCGCTGATGCGGACCAGGGTGATCTGCCGCGACTCCGGCTGGCGAAGCTGGTCGATGTGCCCCTTGATGAATTGGTTCAGCTGGGCGTCCGTGGGCTTGGCGGGCGCCGGCTGGGTGCGTGGGTCGAGCAGGAAGTAGTCGGCCGAACGGCTCTGCTGGTCCAACGCCCCGAACAGAACCGCATAGGTCGCCGGCACGCGCAGGCCCGAGGTCATCCCGGAGACGAAGTGCTGGATGGCGAGCTGGTCCTGCAGCTGATCCTGGAATTGCACCGGGGTCAGGTTGTTCTGCGCCAGCAGGGTCTCGTAGGTCTGCTCCTCGAAGGTCCCGGTGACCGGGTTGAAGAAGGCCGGGATCTTGCGGAGCTGATCCACCACCAGCTGGTCGGACGGCTTGACCCCCGTGCGCCGGATGGCCTCCTGCACGGCCTCTTCCCCGGCCATGTCCTGAAGGAACTGCTGGACGACGCCCTGCTGGACCGCGTCCTGGACGTTCACCGCCTGGCCCGTCTGCTGCTGGAAGCTCTTCAGCTGCTGCTGGAACTTCAGCTTGAAGTCGGCCGAGGAGACCTCGCGAGAGCCGGCCTTGATCACCGCGTCGCTGATGCGGACGTGGAAGACGTCGCGGACGCCCCAGATGCCGAAGCTGACGATCAGGAGGCCCATCAGCACCGCCGCATAGGGCGATTTCGCGAAGGCTCGGAATGCGGCCATCATGGCTGGGGACTCCTCGGGGCGGCTCGCCCGGGGCCCCGTATAGTGGAGCCGTGCAAGCCGGGGCAAGCCGACCGGGCGGGGCGGTCCGCCGCACAATGTCGAGCTTGGCTGTCGCGCGGGCCTGCCCTATTCACCGGCCATGGCTATGTTTGGGCGCAAGCTGATCGCCGGCAATTGGAAGATGAACGGGGTCACGGCCTCGCTCGCCGAGGCGCGGGCCGTGGCCGCGGCCCTCGAACGGCAGCCCTGTCCGAATCGGGTGGCGATCTGTCCGCCCGCCACCTTGATCAATCCGATGGTCCAGGCGCTGGAGGGCTCAGACGTCCTGGTCGGGGGCCAGAACTGCTATACCGAGCCGGCCGGCGCCTTCACCGGCGAGATCTCGGCCGAGATGCTGGCCGACGCCGGCGCCAGGATGGTGATCCTCGCGCACTCCGAGCGCCGCCAGCTCTTCGGAGAGACGGACGAGAGCGCCGCGGCCAAGGTCCGGGCCGCCTTGAGGGTTGGGCTGGAGCCCATCGTCTGCGTCGGCGAGACCCTGGAAGAGCGCAAGGCCGGCCTGACCCTCGAGGTGGTGGGCCGCCAGGTCCGCGGCTCCTGCCCGCCGGAGCTCGAGGGTTGCGCCTTTTCCGTGGCCTATGAGCCGGTCTGGGCCATCGGCACCGGCCTGACCCCGACCCTGGACGAGATCGAGGAGGTGCACGTCGCCATCCGCGGGCTCCTGTCCGAGACGCTCGGCGACGCGGGTGAGGCGGCGCCGATCCTCTACGGCGGCTCGGTGAAGCCCTCCAACGCGACCGAGATCATGGCCGTCGCCGAGGTTGGCGGGGCGCTGGTCGGAGGGGCTTCGCTCAAGGCGGAGGATTTCCTGGCCATCATCCGCGCGGCCGACTGAGCCCGTCCACGGCCGCGCTTGCGATTGGCGATCTTGCGCCCATATCGGCGTTATCGGGTGGCGCCGGGCGTCCAGAGGACGTCGTCCTCGCCGCGGGCGTTGGCCCACCGGGCGGCGGTGAACAGGAGATCCGACAGGCGGTTGAGGTATCGCAGGGCCGGACCTGACACCTCTTCGTCGGGCTGGTCGGCCAGGGCCACGGCGGTCCGTTCGGCGCGGCGGCAGGTGGTGCGCGCCAGATGCAGCGCCGCAGCGGCTTCGCAGCCGCCGGGCAGGACGAAGGAATTGAGGGGCGAGAGCTCGGAGTTCAGTTGGTCGATTTCGCTTTCCAGTCGCGTGACCTGATCGTCGGTGACCCTGAGCGCCTGGGCGCCATCGGGAAGGCCGCTCGCAGGGGTCGCCAGGTCGGCGCCCAGGTCGAACAGCTCGTTCTGGATGCGCGCCAGCATCGGATCGAGCACGGCGTCGTCGCTGGTGTGGATGCGGACGAGCCCGACGCAGGCGTTGGTCTCGTCGACCCCGCCGTAAGCCTCGACCCTCAGATGGTGTTTGCGGATCCGCTGGCCCGTGGCCAGGCCGGTGTCGCCCCCATCTCCGGTCCGGGTGTAGATCCGGGTCAGCCGCACCATGGCCGTGTTCCCGCCTCAGTGGTGGTGGACATAGAATCCAAGGGCGATCAGCAGGATCGCCACGAACTGCAGCGCCACGCGAAGACGCATGAAAAGGTTGGAGTATTTTCGGCTGAACTCGCCTCCGCGATGGAGGGAATAGAAGCCCAGGCCCAGGGCGATCACCACCGCGAGAAGAGCGACGAGGATCGAAACGTCGACGATATCCATCGGTAAATCCTAGAGCGGCCGCCGTCGCCGCACCACCGCCTTCGTGTAGGCGGAGTTTGAGTGAGCATGTCAGAGATTATGAATAGCCGTTCCGATTTTTCCCCGTCTACCGAAGCGCCTCGCCCCCACGGCGTACGCGCCGCGGGCAAGGCCCGCTCCCGCCAAAGTCTGCTCGACGCCGCCAAGCGCCTGTTCATGGAACGGGGCTACGAGGGCGCCACTGTCCGCGAGATCGCCGCCGCCGCGGGCCTCTCGACCGGCGCGGTGTTCGCCAGTTTCTCGGACAAGTCCGACCTCTTCAACGAGGTGCTGCTCGTGGACCTGGAAGAGCAGGTCGCGGAAATGCGGCAGGCCGGCGAGGCGCCCGGCTCGACCCTCGATCGACTGACCCGGGTGCTGGACGCAGGCTATGGGCGCCAGCTCGGTCAGCTGGAGCTGCTCCGCGCCGCCGTGGCGGTGTCCTGGTCACAAGGCCTGTCGGGAGAGCTCGGCGACCGTCCGGTCAGGGCGGCGGTGATCGAGCAGCTTCATGACGTGCTGAAGTCCGGCGTGGACAGCGGCGAGCTGAAGGCCGGCGCCGACCTCGACCTGATCGCCGAGACGGTGTGGGATTGCTACATCCGCAGCTACCGGCGCGCGCTCTACGAATCCTGGGGCCGAAAGGAGCTGAACCAGAGGCTCCAGCGCCAGGTCGAGCTGCTGCTCGCGGGGCAGAAGGCCTAGCTCTATTGGGTCATGGCGCCCGACGAGGGGCGCGTCATCGAAATGGGCGGGCGCGAGGATCTTGTCGCCGGGGACGGGCTCCATGCGCGCCTCTGGGCGCGGCAGACGGGCGGCTTCATCACCGATTGACGCGGAACGGCGGGGCTGGTTCTGCGATCCTCAAAAGGGAAGCAGGCCATGGACCTCGAGCTGAAAGGCAAGCGGGCGATCGTGCTGGGCGGCACGCGCGGCATCGGCCGCGCCATCGCCGACCTGCTGGCGGACGAAGGCGCCGCCGTCGCCATCTGCGCCCGCAATCCTGACGAGGTCGACGCGGCCGTCGAGGCGCTCGGCGACAAGGACGTGCAGGCGCTTGGCCAGGTCGTCGACATCGCCGACGGCGAGGCGTTGAAGGCCTTCATCTCGGAGTCTGGGTCCAGGCTCGGCGGGATCGACATCCTGATCTCCAACGCCAGCGCCCTGGCCGAAGGGGCGGGGGAGGAGGCCTGGCGCAAGATGGTCGACGTCGATCTCCTGGGTGCGGTGCGGAGTTTCGAGACGGCCCTGCCGATGCTCGAGCATGCAGCCGATGCACACGGCGACGCCGCCGTGGTGTTCATCTCCTCGGTGTCCGCGGCCGAGACCTCGATCGGCGCCGCCTATGGCCCGATCAAGGCCGCCCTGATCCACTATGCGAAAGGCTTGGCCCGCCAGCACGCGGGCAAGAAGGTGCGGGTCAATGTCGTGTCGCCGGGCACCGTCCTGTTCGAAGGCGGGGTCTGGGCCGACATCCGCGACAACCAGCCCGCGGTCTTCGAGCGAGCCATGGGCCGCAATCCCACTGGCCGGATGGGCCTGCCCGAAGAGATCGCCGCGGCGGCCGTCTTCCTGGCCAGTCCGCGCTCGTCCTTCACCACAGGCTCCAATCTCGTCGTCGATGGTGGGATCACCGGCCGGGTGAATTTCTGAGGCCAGCCCGGTGACGGTTGGCTGAGCCGAGGCCGGGCGCTAAAGGGCTCCATGCGCACAGACGTCCCCCAGCCGATCCGCCTGGCCGACTACCGGCCGCCCGCCTTCCTGGTGGACGAGGTCGAACTCGACTTCTCGCTCCAGCCCTCGGCCACCCGCGTGAAGGCCAGGCTCAAGGTCCGGCGCAACGGCGACCATTCCGATCCCCTGGTGCTGGATGGGGTCCGACTGAAGCTCGAGCGCGTCGTGGTCGACGGCCTGGACAGGGGGGCCAACCAGTATCAGCTCACCGACGAGTCCCTGACGATCCCCGACGTCCCCGAGACCTTCACACTCGAGACCGAGGTGACGATCGACCCCCAGGCCAACACCTATCTCGAGGGCCTCTACATGTCCGCGGGCCGGTTCTGCACCCAGTGCGAGCCGGAGGGCTTCCGCACGGTCACCTTCTGGCCTGACCGGCCGGACGTGCTGTCGCGCTTCACCGTGCGCATGGAAGCGAACAAGGCCGCCTATCCGCGCCTCCTGGCCAACGGCAACCTGATGGACTCGGGCGACTTGGACGAAGGGCGTCACTTCGCGCTTTGGAACGACCCGTTCCCCAAGCCGAGCTACCTGTTCGCCATGGTGGCGGGCGAACTCGACATGATCGAGGATTCCTTCGTCACCATGACCGGGCGCAAGGTCGATCTGCGCATCTATGTCGATCCCGGCCAGGCCCCC
>CAZTMF010000174.1:0-4405 GCA_964614675.1 uncultured Caulobacteraceae bacterium
GCCAAGTAGTCGGTGACCACCTGCGAGCCGGGCGCCAGCGAGGTCTTCACCCACGGCTTCACCTTCAGCCCGGCCGCCAGGGCCTTCTTGGCCAGGAGGCCCGCGGCGATCAGCACCGAGGGGTTGGAGGTGTTGGTGCAGGAGGTGATCGCCGCGATCACCACGTCGCCGTTGCCCACGTCGAACTTCTCGCCCTCGACGGGCGTGCGCACGTCATCGGTCTTGTTGAAGTCGCTGACCAGGGCCGTGGCGAAGGCCTCCGACGCCTGGGACAACGGCACCCGGTCCTGCGGCCGCTTGGGCCCGGCCAGCGACGGCTCGACGTTGGCGAGCTCAAGCTCCAGCGTGTCGGTGAATTCGGGGTCGGCGTGGCCTTCCTCGAACCACATCCCCTGTTCCTTGGCGTAGGCCTCGACCAGGGCGACCTGGTCGGCGTCGCGGCCGGTGCGGGCCAGGTACTCGATGGTCGAGCGGCTGATCGGGAAGAAGCCGCAGGTCGCGCCGTACTCGGGCGCCATGTTGGCGATGGTGGCCTGGTCCTCGATCGAGAGGCTGGCCAGGCCCGGGCCGAAGAACTCCACGAACTTGCCGACCACGCCCTTCCTGCGCAGCATCTGGGTGACGGTGAGCACCAGGTCCGTCGCCGTGGCGCCCTCGGGCAGCCGGCCCGACAGGCGGAAGCCGATCACCTCGGGGATCAGCATCGGGATCGGCTGGCCCAGCATGGCCGCCTCGGCCTCGATGCCGCCCACGCCCCAGCCCAGAACCGAGAGGCCGTTGATCATGGTGGTGTGGCTGTCGGTGCCCACCACGGTGTCGGGATAGGCGCAGGCATCCGGCCCTTCAGAGCCCTGGAACACGGTGCGGGCCAGATATTCCAGGTTCACCTGGTGGCAGATGCCGGTGCCCGGCGGCACGACACTGAAGTTGCGGAAGGCGGTCGAGCCCCAGCGCAGGAAGCGGTAGCGCTCGAGGTTGCGTTCGTATTCCTTGTCGACGTTGTGCTCGAAGGCGTCCTTGGAGCCGAAGAAGTCGACCATCACCGAGTGGTCGATCACCAGATCGACCGGCACCAGCGGGTTGATCTTCTCCGGATCGCCGCCGAGCTTGGTCATGGCGTCGCGCATGGCGGCCAGGTCCACCACGGCCGGCACGCCGGTGAAGTCCTGCATCAGGACGCGCGCGGGCCGGAAGGAGATTTCGTGTTCGACCGAGCCCTTGTTGTCGAGCCACGCCGCGACCGCCTTGAGGTCGGCTTCCTTGACGGTGAGGTTGTCTTCGTGACGCAACAGGTTCTCGAGAAGCACCTTCATCGAGACGGGGAGACGGGAGATGCCCTTCAGGCCTCCGGCTTCCGCCGCGCGCAGGCTGTAGTAGACGTAGGTCTTGTCCCCGACTTTCAACTCTTTGCGGGCGTGATGGCTGTCGATCGACGGCATGACTTGGAAACCCCTTCCATATGGACCGGCCCGACATCGGGCAGGGGGCGGCGCGCTTGATGGACCGGACTCACAGCGTTCGGTCCCGCGCGGCGGCGAACCCTCGCGGCCGCCGGTCTCTTAGACCTGGGCTGGGCCTTCGTCTATGCGCTGGCCGGGCGAGGCGCGGGCTCCGTTGATCTCTCAGCTCATGATAGATGGCCTGTCCGTTGCTCGCGGTGGGCGGGTGCTGTTCGAGGGGCTGGGTTTCGGCCTCTCGGCGGGCGAGGCCGTGGCCCTCACCGGCCCCAACGGCTCGGGCAAGACCAGCCTCCTCAGGGCCATCGCCGGGCTGGTCCGGCCGGCCGCCGGGCGGGTGCGGTTCGCGGGCCCCGCAGGCGATCTGGAGCCCGAGACGGCGCGCAGCTCGGGACTGCACCTGGTCGGCCACCTGGACGGCCTCAAGACCTCGCGCACCGCCTGGGAGGAACTGAGCTTCCAGGCCCGCTGGACCGGCGGATCGGACGCCTCCGCTCGGCAGGCCCTGGAAACGATGCAGATCGCGCGCCTGGCGGATCTCGAGGTGCGGATGCTTTCTGCGGGCCAGCGGCGGCGCCTGGCCCTGGCGCGTCTGGTCGCCAGCCCCCGGCCGCTCTGGCTTCTGGACGAGCCGCTGGCGCCCCTCGACTCCACGCAACGCGCGCGCTTCGGCGAGCTGATGAGCGCGCATCTGAAGACCGGAGGCCTGGTGCTTGCCGCGGTGCACGACCCCCTGCCGATCCCGGCGCGGGCGGTGGAGCTCCAGACATGAGCGCCTGGGTGCTGCTTCGGCGCGAGCTGGCCCTGGCCTGGGGCCGCGGCGGGGGGCCGCTCCTGGCCTGCGCCTTCTACGCCGGCATGACCACATTGCTGCCCCTGGCGTCCGGCCCCTCGCCGGCGCGGCTGGCGGTGGTGGCGGCCGGCTCGGCCTGGGCGGCCCTGGCCCTGTCCAGTCTTTTGCCGCTCGAGCGCCTGTTCGAGCGCGACTTCGAGGACGGGGCGCTGGACCTCCTGGTCCTGGGCGCCCTGCCGCTGGAGCTGGTCTGCGCCGTCAAATGCTTCGCCCAGTGGCTTGCGACGGGAGCGCCCCTGGCGATCCTGGCCCCGGTGGTCTCCAGCGCGCTCGGCGCGCCCCTGTCCCTGGCGCCACTGACTTTCGTCTGCGCCCTGATCGGCGGCCTGGGATTCGCCTTCACCGGCGGCCTCGGCGCGTCCCTGGCGCTGGGCAGCCGTCGCGGCGGCCTCCTGGTGGCGGTGATCGTGCTGCCCCTGTTCGCGCCGCCGGTGATCTTCGGCGGTGGGGCGGTCGCGGCCCTCGCGGGAGGCCTCGGCTGGACCTCGGGCCTGATGTTCCTCGCCGCCTACAGCCTGGCCGCCGTGGCGCTGGCGCCCTTCGCCATGGCGGCGGCGTGCAGGAATGCGCTGTCGTGATCGCCTTGTTCTCGCTCGCCTCACGACCTATGCCGCAGCCATGATCACCGCCCTGGCCAATCCGCAGCGGTTCCTGGCCTTCTCCCGCTGGGCCGCGCCCCTGTTCGGCGCCGCGGCGGCGATGCTGCTGGCGGCGGGGCTCTGGCTCGCCTTCGCGGCCCCGCCCGACTACCAGCAGGGCGACACGGTGCGGATCCTGTTCGTGCACGTGCCGGCCGCCGAACTCAGCCTCTTCGCCTATGTCTGCCTGGCGGGCGCCAGCTTCTTCGGCCTGGTCTTCCGCCACGCCCTGGCCGACGCCGCCGCCCGGGCCGCGGCCCCCCTGGGCGCCGGCTTCACCGCCCTGGCCCTGATCACCGGCTCGCTCTGGGGCAAGCCGATGTGGGGCGCCTGGTGGGTCTGGGACCCGCGGCTGACGTCCGAGTTGATCCTGCTGCTCTTCTACCTCGGCTACATGGCCCTGCAGGCCGCCATCGAGGACGAGGCCAAGGCCGACCGCGCCTGCGCCATACTGGCCCTGGTGGGGGCGGTGAACGTGCCCATCGTCCACTTCTCGGTGACCTGGTGGAACAGCCTGCACCAGGGCGAGTCGGTCTTCACCTCCAAGGGCCCCCTGATCGCCGGGGTCTATCTCTGGCCCTGGGGCCTGATGACCTTCGGCTACATCTTCCTGTTCGCGTCCCTGTGGCTGGTGCGCACCCGGGCCGAGATCTGGCGGCGACGGGCCCGGTCTCTGGCCCTGAAAGCGGCGGGCTAGGCCGATGCTGCACCTGGACATGGGCAGGTACGCCGCCTTCGTCTGGCCGGTCTACGCCATCAGTGCGGCAGCGCTGGTCTGGATGGTGGTCGACAGCCTCGGACGCGCCAGGCGATGGCGGCGGGAGGTCGAGCGGCTCGAACAGAACCGGGACCGTCCATGAGCCGCTGGTTCGCCCTTCTGCCCATGGCCGTGCTGCTGGCCCTGGCGATCCTCTTCGTCGGCTACGCTCTGCGCCACGACCCGCACGTCTATCCCGCCGCGCTGGTGGGGCATCCCGCGCCCAAGACGCCGCTCCAGCCGCTGGCGGGCGGCGCGCCCCTTCTGGCCACCTCCGCGGTGAAGGGGCCGGTGCTGGTCAACTTCTTCCAGTCCACCTGCGCCCCGTGCGTGGTCGAGGCGCCGGCGCTGATGGCGCTGAAGTCCCAGGGCGTCCCGATCGTGGGCGTGGCCTGGAAGGACCAGGACGATGGCACCCGGACGTTCCTGAAGACCTACGGCGATCCCTTCCAGACCGTCCTGACCGATCACAGCGGCCGGGCCAGCGTGGACTGGGGTGTCTCTGGCGTGCCCGAGACCTTCGCCATCGACGCCTCGGGCAAGATCGTCGCCAAGCGGAGCGGGGCCCTGACCCCGCAGGACGCCGACGCCCTGACCGAGAGCCTCGGGCGTTAAGCATTCGCTAACCATACCCGCCAAGCCTTGAGCCATGGCTTTGAGCCCCTTGCCCCTCATCCCCGCCGCCCCGTCGGCTCCGTCC
>CAZTMF010000174.1:4505-6711 GCA_964614675.1 uncultured Caulobacteraceae bacterium
GCCGACGCGCCGAAGACGGGCTACCGGCCCGGGTCTTTGCTGGACGTGAGGATCTAGGCGACCCTCAGCCGACCACTAGGGCAGGCTCGCCTTCGGGGGCCTTGCGGGCCTTCTTGGCCTTCTTGGCGGCCTTCTTGCGGGCCTTCTTGGCCTTCTTGCTCTTCTCGCCCTTCTCCTCGACGGCCTTGGGCCGCTCGGCGGCCAGGGCCCTGAGCGCGGCCAGGAAGCCGCCGCGCTTGCCCGAGGGGATCAGCTTGAGGATCGCCTGGTCGGCGGCGTGGGCGCGGGGCTCGGCCTCGGCCAGGGCCGTGCGGCCCTTGTCGGTGAGGCTGACGGTGTTGGCGCGGCCGTCCTCGTTGGAGCGTTCCCGGTCCAGCAGGCCCTTGCCCAGCATGCGGGCCACGAGCTCGGCCAGGGTCGAGCGGTCGATGCCGGTGGCGCGGACCAGGTCGGCCTGGGTCAGGCCCTCGCGGGCGGCCACCGCGGCGAGCACCGCGAACTGGCGCTGGGTGACGGCGGTCGGGCCGGCGGTCTCGGCGTAGATGTCGAGCGCCTTCTGCAAGGCGCGATGCAGGAGGTGGCTCGGCGACTTGTCGAGCGGACCGGTGCTGTCCAGCTTCGTCTTGGCCATGGGCGCCCCTTGAACGGCGCCGCCTTATACCACTGTTCTGCGACGGATTTGTTGCGCCTCGTCCGTGCACGGCGCCGGAAGGGTCTACCCCTAGGGCTCGAGTTCCGCGGCGGCTTCGAGCGCCTTCATATCGTGCATCATCATCGGCACCTGGGTCAGGGCGAAGAGCAGGGACAGGACCTGCAGGCCGGGGAAGCGGAACAGGATCCAGACGCTGTCGGGCTGGGTGCGCCAGACGAATTCGTTCAGCCCCGCCATGACCAGGAAGAAGATCCCGTAACGGATGGTCAGCTTGCGCCAGCCCCGGGGCGACAGGTGCAGCGCGCCGGCGAACAGGGACCTGAGCGGGTTCTTCCCCATGGCGGTGCCGATCAGCATGATCCCGGCCAGGGCGATGTTGATGGCGGTGGGCTTGATCTTCACGAAGCGGGGATCGTGGAAGACCAGGGTCAGGCCGCCGAAGATCAGCGCAGCCAGGCCCGCGAACAGCGGCAGGGGCGCGATCCGCTTCTCCACCGCCAGGCCCACGACCAGCGCCACGGCCGAGCCGGCGACCAGGCCCCAGGTGGCCGTCAGCAGGGCCGCGTTGCCGCCCTGCTTGAGGATCAGCTTGGCCACGAAATAGGCCGCCAGGAACACCGCCAGGCCGCCGTAGTCGACCACCGCGCGCACGACGCCGTTGCTGCTGGTTGGAGGCTGTTCGGTCATGGCTTCCTACGCGCGATTGAGCCCGACCAGGCCGCGGGAGAAGGCCTGGGCGTCGAACGGCTGCAGATCGTCGATCCCCTCGCCCACGCCGATCAGCTTGATCGGCGCCTCCGAGGCCTGCGCGACCGGAACGAGAACCCCCCCTCGGGCGGTTCCATCGAGCTTGGTCATCACCACGCCTGTGACCTGGGCGGTGCGGTCGAACACCTCGATCTGGCTCAAGGCGTTGCGCCCGACAGTGGCGTCGAGCACCAGCAAGGTCTCGTGCGGCGCGGTCGGATCGAGCTTCTTCAGCACCCGCACGATCTTGCCGAGCTCGTCCATCAATTGGGTCTTGTTCTGTAGCCGGCCGGCGGTGTCGATCAGCACCACGTCCGCGCCGTCGATCTGGGCGCGTTCGAGCGCTTCGTAGGCGACCCCGGCGGGGTCGGTGCCCTGGGCCTTGGCGATCACCGGCACGCCGGCGCGCTGTCCCCAGACCTGGAGCTGCTCGATGGCCGCCGCGCGGAACGTGTCCGCGGCGCCCACCACCACCTTGGCCCCGCGCTGCTTGAGGTCGGCGGCGATCTTGCCGAGCGTGGTGGTCTTGCCCGATCCGTTCACGCCCACGAACAGCACCACATAGGGCTTGGGGCCCGACAGCGGATCGAAGCGGCCTTCGTGGCCGGCCAGTTCCTCGGCGATGGCGCGGGCCAGGGCGCCCTTGATCTGCTCGGATGTGTCGCTGGCGCCGAAGCGCTCCAGGCCGAAGCGCTTGACGATCCGCCCGGAGGCGTCCGGGCCGAGGTCGGACTCGATCAGCAGGTCCTCGAGGGTGGCCAGGGCCTCCTCGTCGAGCTGCATCTTGGTCAGCACCGAGACGACCTG
>CAZTMF010000175.1:0-6706 GCA_964614675.1 uncultured Caulobacteraceae bacterium
AGAAGACCAACCGCCTGGTCTCGGTCGAGGAAGGCTGGGGCCCGATGGGCGTCGGGGCCGAGGTGTGCGCCCGGGTGGTCGAGCAGGCCTTCGACTATCTGGATGCGCCGCCCCTCAGGGTCTACCAGGCCGACACGCCGATGCCCTACGCCGCCAACCTGGAAGTCCTGTCGCTGCCTTCGGTCGAGAAGATCGTCCAGGCGGTCAAACAGGTCTGCTACGCCTGAGCGGTTGGACATGGCTGATGGGGTCACCTGGCGAAGCGGCGGCTGCCACTGCGGGGCGGTTCGCTTCGAGGCGGCGCTCGCCGAACCCATCGAGGCCCAGAGCTGCAACTGCTCGATCTGCGCCAAGACCGGCTTCGTGCACGTGATCGTCCCCGAGAGCCGCTTCCGCCTGCTCCAGGGCTCCGAGAGCCTTGAGACCTACACCTTCAACACCGGTGTCGCCCGGCACCACTTCTGCCGCGTCTGCGGCGTGAAGAGCTTCTATCGCCCCAGGTCCAATCCGGACGGCTGGTCGGTGAACGCCCGGTGCCTCGACGACGCCGAAACCCTCGACATCCACATCGAAGCGTTCGATGGACGCAATTGGGAGGCGCACGCGGCCTCCCTCGCCCACCTCAGCCGCGACGCCTAAGCTCCAAGGCCGATCCATGACCGATATCCTGATGCCCGCGCTGTCCCCGACCATGGAGGAGGGGACCTTGGCGAAATGGCACGTGAAGGTGGGCGACAAGGTCTCCTCCGGCGACGTCATCGCCGAGATCGAGACCGACAAGGCGACCATGGAGGTCGAGGCCGTCGACGAGGGCGAGGTCACCGAGCTTCTGGTTCCGGAAGGGACCGAGGGGGTGAAGGTCAATGCCCCCATCGCCCGGCTGAAGGGCGACGGCGAGACGGTCGCGCCAGCGCCGAAAGCCCAGCCGAAAGCCGAAGCCAAGACGGAAGCGCCCGCCGCCAAGCCCGCCGAAGCTCCAAAGGCCGCTGCGGCTCCGACCCCGGAACCCCAGAAGGCGGCGGCGCTGTCCTCCAGCCGCGGGCCGCGGATCTTCGCCTCGCCCCTGGCCAAGCGTATCGCCGAGCAGAATGGCGTCGACCTGTCGACCGTCCAGGGCTCTGGCCCGCGCGGCCGGATCATCCGCCGCGATGTCGAAGGCAAGGCCGGGACCGCCCCGGCGGCCAAGCCAGGCGCCGCGCCCCAGGCCGCGCCCCGCGGCGAGCCGCGCCAGGTCCTGTCGCTCGAGCAGATGGGAATCAGGCCGGGAAGCTACGACCTCGTGCCGCTGGACGGCATGCGCAAGGTGATCGCGCGCCGCCTGACCGACAGCTTCCGCGACGTGCCGCACTTCCCTCTGACCATCGACCTGGAGATCGACGGACTGCTGCAGGCCCGCGGCCGCATCAACGCCCTGCTCGAGAAGGAGGGCGTGAAAGTCTCGGTCAACGACCTGGTGATCAAGGCGGCCGCCATGGCGCTGAAGCGCGTGCCCGAGGCCAACGCCTCCTTCACGCCGGAGGGCATCGCCATGCACCACCATGCCGACGTGGCCATGGCCGTGGCGATCGACGGCGGGCTGATCACGCCGATCATCTTCGAGGCCGAGACCAAGAGCCTGGCCCAGATCTCCAAGGAGGCTAAGGACCTCGCGACCCGCGCCCGTGAGCGCAAGCTGAAGCCCGAGGAGTTCCAAGGCGGCACCTTCTCGGTGTCGAACCTCGGGATGTTCGGCATCAAGACCTTCGCCTCGATCATCAACGAGCCCCAGGGCGCGATCCTCTCGGTGGGCGCGGGCGAGCAGCGGCCGGTCGTTCGGGGCGGCCAGCTGGCCGTCGGCACGGTGATTAGCGTCACCCTGACCTGCGACCACCGGGTGGTCGACGGGGCGATCGGCGCCAGGTGGCTGCAGGCCTTCAAGGCCTTCGTCGAGGATCCCGTGACCATGCTGGCCTGAGGCCGGCAGGGCAGGGCGATGAGCGTCTACGACTTCGAGGCGAAGGCCCTGGGCGGCGAACCCTTGCCGCTGTCGAAGTTCCGCGGGCAGGCGCTGCTGATCGTGAACGTGGCGTCCAGGTGCGGGTTCACGCCCCAATACGAGGGACTTCAGGCGCTGCATGAAGCCTATTCGGGCAAGGGCTTCGAAGTGCTTGGCTTTCCCTGCAACCAGTTCGGGGCGCAGGAGCCCGGCGAAGCTGATGACATCCAGGCCTTCTGCCAGACCAACTACGGCGTCGGATTCCCGATGTTCGCCAAGACGGACGTCAACGGACCTGACGCGCACCCGCTCTATGACTATCTGAAGCGTGCGAGACCCGGGTTTCTCGGCTCTCGCAGGATCAAGTGGAACTTCACCAAGTTCCTCACCGACCGGGAGGGCCGGCCCGTGCGTCGCTTCGGCCCGTCAACATCGCCGACCCGCATGAGGCCGGTCATCGAGGAGCTGCTGTGAGCATGGCTGCGGATTTCGACCTTCTGGTCATCGGCGCGGGTCCCGGCGGTTACGTGGCCGCCATCCGCGGGGCGCAGCTCGGCATGAAGACGGCCATCGTCGAGCGGGAGGCCCTGGGCGGCATCTGCCTGAACTGGGGGTGCATCCCCACCAAGGCGCTGCTCAAGACCGGCGAGGTCTACGAACAGCTCCATCATCTCGGCGACTACGGCCTTTCCGCAGAGAAGCCGTCATTCGATTTCGCCAAGGTCGTGGAGCGCTCCCGCAAGGTGGCCAGCCAGCTGAACTCAGGCGTCGGCTTCCTGATGAAGAAAAACAAGATCGAGGTGATCGAGGGGACCGCGCGCCTGGAGAAGGGATCGCCCGCCCCCAAGGCGATCATCAAGCTCAAGGCCGGCGGCGAGCGGACGGTCCAGGCCAAGAACGTGATCCTGGCCACCGGCGCCCGCGCCCGGACCATCCCGGCCATCGGCCTGGAGTCCGACGGCGAGCGGGTCTGGACCTATCGCGAGGCCATGGTCCCCAAGGCCGCGCCGAAGTCCCTGATTGTCATCGGATCGGGCGCCATCGGCATCGAGTTCGCGAGCTTCTATCGGGCCCTGGGCGCGGAGGTCACGGTCGTCGAGATGCTGGACCGGATCTTGCCCGTCGAAGACGCCGAGGTCTCGGCCGCGGCCCAGAAGGCCTTCGAGCGGCGCGGACTGAAGTTCCGCGTCGGCGCCAAGGTGAACAAGCTGACCAAGGCGAAGTCAGGAGTCGCGGTCGAGCTGGAAGTGGGAGGAAAGGCCGAGACGCTGGAATCCGAGGTCGCCATCGTGGCCGTGGGGATTGTCGGCAATGTCGAGGGGCTCGGCCTGGAAGCCCTCGGCGTCAAGATCGACCGTTCCCATGTGGTGATCGACGAGCACTGCTCGACGGGCGTGGCGGGCCTCTATGCGATCGGCGACCTCGCAGGTCCCCCGTGGCTGGCGCACAAGGCCTCCCACGAGGGCGTCCACTGCGTGGAGCACATCGCTGGACTCAAGCCTGCGAACCTCACCGCGCCGATCCCCGGCTGCACCTATTCCGAGCCCCAGATCGCCTCGGTCGGCCTGACCGAGGCCCAGGCCAAGGAGGGCGGCCGCGAGGTCAAGGTCGGCCGCTTCCCCTTCCGGGTGAACGGCAAGGCGATCGCCGCCGGCGCCACCGAGGGCTTCGTCAAGACGGTGTTCGACGCCAAGACCGGCGCCCTGATCGGGGCCCACATGATCGGCCACGAGGTCACCGAGATGATCCAGGGCTACGCCATCGCCATGACGCTCGAGGCGACGGAAGCGGAGCTGATGGCCACGGTCTTCCCGCACCCCACCATGTCGGAGGCCATGCACGAGGCTGTCCTCGACGCCTACGGCCGCGCCCTCCACATTTGAGCATCCTCGCAACAAGAAACGGCCGCCGCGCAAAGAGCGCGGCGGCCGCAGTGCGTCGGGGGGAGGATTGACGCGACTAGAAGAGGAAGCCCGCCTCGGCGGTGAACCGGAACTGGTTCTTGCTGCCCGACCCGAAGATCGGGGCGCTGGCGTCCGTATAGGCGCCGTCGGCGCGGATGAAGTAGATGCCCTTCTGATAGGTCGGGGTGACCGTCAGGGACCAGGCGTGGCTGTCGGGACCGAAGAGCAGAGTCGGCGCCAGCGGATCGCCGGCGGTTCCGGTCTGCTTCACGTATTCGACGCGGCCGGCGAGGTTGAACTCGGGCGTGAACGAGTACTTGAGGAGGCCTGCGACGCCCCACGTCGAGCTGGAGTGCGACCAGCCGAGCAGCGGATTGGCGCCGGTGTGGGTGTACTGGAAGTAAGGGTTGAAGACCCAGTTGCCTTGGCTGTGCGTCCACAGGACGTTGTAGATTTCGCTGTTGTTCAGCGCCGGGATGGTCGCGAAGGTGCTTTTCGGCGTCGAGCCCAGGTTGCCGCCGCCCACGAAGGCGAGGGTGTCGGTCTTGGTCACGGCGTAGGAGACCAGGCCCGTCAGCCAGTTGTAGCGGTTGGAATAGTAACCGTCGGTCAGCGAGACCGAGACGGTAAGGGGGCCGTGCGCGTAGTTCGCCTGCACGCCGCGGCTCACCGCCGGCTCGAGGTTCCAGAGCAGGCCCCGGTTCACGTTCAGGTTTTCAGTGGTGAAGGTGTATTCGGCCCCCACCAGGGTCGGCAGCTTGCCGGCCTGGATCGAGAAATCGGACGTGGGCTGCAGCTTGATGAAGGCCACCGGCACATAGCCGAAGGTGTTGTTCGCAGCGTTCTTGGCATCGACGACGCCGTGGTACGGCACGCCGAGGGACATCAGCGAATAGGCGCCGGCCTGGACGTAGAACTGAACCGGTCCGTCGGTCTTCTCGATCCAGACCTGGGCGTTGGAGAGGTCCGCGAGCCAGTCCTTGTCTGGCGGCGAAACCGCGTCGGTCTGGCCGTTCACCAGGCCGGTCAATGCGCCGCCCACGGAGATCTTGTCAAAGGGCCCGGCGTCGAAAGTCGCCGGCTTGGTGTTGGCGGAAAGGCTGGACGACATCGCTGGCGCCGGCAGCGGATCGGCATGTGCGCTCGCGCCGAGCGCCAGCGACGCCCCCGCGGCGCACAAAGTGAGTTTCAGAAGCTTCATTATGTATCCCCTGTTCGAGCGCAGCGTCTCATTGCGCCGCGCGTGCCCCGCAAGCGAAGCGCTGCCAAGATTCAGGTTCGGGTCCGAACCGATCAACGCAACGGCTCCGATGCGACGCGGATTAGCCGTGCCTGCCCCGCGGTTGTGCGGTGCACACTCGACCTGCCTACGAATTAGGCAAGAGTTTCGCCTTGTTCCTGGTCAAATTTCGATCCGGGAACCGAGCCCGGGCCATAAGCGATGGATAAAGCCGCGGCGTGCGTTGCGCCGTCCGCAGCCTGCCGCTAACGCTCGCGCCCATGAGCGACGGACCTACCCAACTCGGCCGCCCGGTCAGGGGATTCGCCACCCCCGAGGAGGCTGTGCTGGAGAGAGTGCCGAATCCGCACCCTGACAGCCTCTACCTGGCGCGGTTCACGGCGCCGGAGTTCACCAGCCTCTGCCCCGTCACCGGCCAGCCCGACTTTGCGCACCTGGTCATCGACTATGCGCCCAAGGCCTGGCTGATCGAGTCGAAGTCGCTGAAGCTCTACCTGGGATCGTTCCGCAATCACGGCGCCTTCCACGAGGATTGCACCCTCGCCATCGCCAAGCGGATCGTCGAGACGGCCGAGCCCTTATGGCTCCGGGTCGCGGGCTACTGGTATCCGCGCGGCGGGATCCCGATCGACGTCTTCTACCAGACCGGCGCGCCGCCCGAGGGCCTCTGGCTGCCCGACACCGGCGTGCAGCCCTATCGAGGGCGGGGCTAGGGGAAGCGGGAGGGCAGTTCGAACGGCTGGCCCATGACCGCGAAGTTGCTGTCGCCGATCGCCTCGACCGCTTCGATCATCCGTCCGCGCCGGCCGAGGGCTTCATCGGCGAGCCCGACCAGACGCCGGTTAGGATAGGCGTGCGGCGCGGCCTGGCGAAGCCTCCGGGCGATGTCGAGCTCGGCCGCGTGGGGATTGCGCGCGCAGGCGATCATGAAGGCCGTCGCCGTCGAGCGGCTGATGCCCGCCCAGCAATGCACCAGCATGGGTGCGGCGCCGTCCCAGCCCCGGCCGAACTCCAGGATCCGCTCGACCTGGGCCGGACCGGCCAGGGTCATCCCCTCCCGTGGCTGCGAGATGTCCCAGACGCCAAGCTTCAGATGCCGGTCGGCGGCGATGCCCTGGGGCGTGTCGATCAGATCCTCGGGATCCAACAGGGTGATCATATGCGAGGGCCGGTGCTCGGCGATGGCCGCCTCGATCTCGCTGAGCGGCGTGACCAGGATCTTCATCGCGCCGCCGCCCGGTCCATCGCCCTGGACAGCCGCTCGAACCGTTCGATGTATTGCGTCTCCGCGGCGGCGGCGGGCAGGGCGTCGAGCTTCAACTTCAATCCCCGGGGCGGCCGGCCGAAAATGACCTTGGCTTCCTCCTCGCCGAAACCAGCGAGATCGACCGCTTCGAAATAGGCCGAGATGGTGTCGGCCGTCTTGATCAGCCGCTTGATCTCGGCCGGTGTCCTGGCCGGCAGTCCGAAGCGGATGTGGATCGCGCGCTCGAGCCGGTCCTCGAAGGACCGGTAGTCCAGTCCCAACGCCGCCTTGAACGGCGAGATCATGTCGCCGATCACATATTCCGGCGCGTCGTGCAGCAG
>CAZTMF010000176.1:0-6692 GCA_964614675.1 uncultured Caulobacteraceae bacterium
TGCTGCCGCCGAGATTGGTGTTGTTGCCGAAGCTGTAGAGCGGCGTGTCGTCGATGTAGACCCCGGTGGTCGGCTGACTTGTATGCGACTGGATTCCGCGAATGGCGATGTCGGTGAATCCGCTGCCGAACAAGGCCTGACGGGTGAAGTTCACCCCCGGCGTGCGGGTGAACAGGTCCTGGACCGTCTTCACATTGGCCTGGTCGAGATCCTTCTGGCTGAACGCCGCGATGCTCATCGGAGTCTTGGAGACCTTGGTCCCCTGCCCTTCCTTGGTGGCGGTGACCACCACTTCCGACACCGTATTCTCGGACTTTGGAGCATCGGCCGCCCAGGCGCTCCCAGCCAGGGCGATCACGCCCAGGGATGCGGCCGCGGCCAAGGCGCCGCGCGAAACGCCCGTGCGCAGCCCAAAGCGTCTGTTCGATTCAAGCGGATTGAACATCAGTCTCCCCTCGCGTTGCTTGCGGACCTTGTCCGCCGGCCGCGCCACGGCGTCGGCCCTCTCCCCTTGCGCTGTCCCATGTATCAGGACAGTGTCTCGTTATGTGGGACTGTAGGAAGCTATCGAATCCGCTGTCAAGCTGACGCTGGTCGTTATTCGGTCGTTTGGCTCGCCATCGTGTTTGGGCTACATCAGGGCCCCTGACCGCCTCGGCGAGAGTGGGTCATGGAGAGATCGTTGAACGACAGTTCCCCGGCTTCGTCGTCAGGTTCACGTCTGCGCCGCGCTGCGCAGCGTCCGGAAAGCGCCGCGCTGCAACTCGTCTCGCGAATGTCCGCCATTCTGCGCGCCCTGGAGAACCAGCCGGTCGGACTCAGTCTCGGCCAGATCGCCAAGGCGACCGGCCTGCCGAGGGCCACGGTCCACCGGATCGTCGACGCCCTCGAGGTCGAGCAGTTCGTGGCCGCCGACACCCTGTATGGCGGGGTCCGCCTGGGCCCCGCGGTGACGCGGCTCGCCGCCTCGGCCTTCGCCGACTTCAAGTCGAGCGTCCGGCCATTCCTGGACGCCCTCTGCCGCCGGGTGCAGGAGACGGTGGTCCTGACCACCATGCGCCACGGCCGGCTGACGCTGGTCGACCAGGTGCCGCCCGAGCGGCCGCTGCACGTGGTGATCAGCCCCTCGATCGACCTCAACCCCTGCTACACCGCCTCCGGCAAGTCCCTGCTGGCCACGTCGAGCGACACGGAAATCGTGCGGGTCATCAAGCCTTGGCTGAATCCGCCCACGGCCAATGCCATCGGCACCATTCCCGAATTCATGGCCCAGATCGCCGAGATCCGGCGCACCGGGGTCGCCTATGACGACGAGGAAGTGGCCGAGGGGGCCTGCGGCGTGGCGCTGGACGTGAGGGACTCCTCGGGCGCCATCTATTCCGTGTCGGTCTGCGTGCCCTCGGTCCGGTACCACAGGCACGTGGCCGAAATCCGGGACGCCTTGATCGTCACCCGCGACCAGATCGAGAACCATTGCGGCGTGCGGATCCTCCGGGAAGTCCTGCCCGGCACCGAGCAAGAACGTCGCGCCTGATCCTGGCCTTGTTTCGTCCCCCACGTTAGGACACGGCCAAGAGCGCGCCTGCGCGAGAAACCGGGGGACTCAATATGCTGATGGTCACGGGCGCGAACGGGAACCTCGGCGGGCAGGTCGTCTCCAATCTGCTGAGACTCGTGGGTCCTTCAGGGTTCGTGGCCGGAACGCGCGATCCCGAGTCGCCCTTCGCCAGGGAGCTGTCAGAATCGGGCGTGGACGTTCGCAGGACCGACTTCGACGATCCGGCGAGCCTCGAGAAGGCCTTCGAGGGCGTCGAGGCGGCGCTGATCATCTCGACCTATGCCGAGAATTCCGTCCGGCCCCGCCAAAACCTGAACGCGATCGAGGGCGCCAGACGCGCCGGCGTGCGGCGCTTGGCCTACACAAGCTTCGCCGGCGCAAACCCTCAATCCCTCGCGGACCACAGCTATGAGGTTCACTATCCGACCGAGCAGGCGCTGATCGCCTCTGGCATGGACTATACGATCCTGCGCCACGCGCTCTATGCCGACATCACGGTCAACGATCTCGACGAGACCCTCGCGACCGGCGTGCTGCGCCGCGCCGGCGGATCGACACCCTGCGCCTACATCGCTCGGGACGACCTTGGCGTTTCGGCCGCGACGGTGTTGGCCAAAAGCGGTCACGAGAACCGAATCTATACCGAGACCATGGCGGAGCCCCTGACCGGCGCCGAGATCGCCGCCCTGATGTCCGATGTGTTCGGGCGCGAGATCCGTTACGAAGCCGTGTCGGCGGAGGCGTGGCCGCAATACATGTCGGAGCATTGGGGCATTCCCCTGCACCTGGCCAAGAGCTCGGTTGGCAGCATGAAGGCGATCGAGGCGGGCGAATTCGACATCAGCAGCCCGGACTACGAGACCATCACCGGACGCCCGCCGCAGACCTTTGAGCAGTTTCTCCGTGGCGTCGCCGCCAAGCGCGCCAAGCCCTGAAACGCCGCGCCGTCTAGTACGGCAGACCCACGTAGTTTTCGGCCAGCGCCCAGTGGGCGGCTTCCGAGCTCATCAGATAGTCGAGCTCGGACTGTTGCAGACGCTGGTCGAAGCCGCTGGATTCCGGGAAGCGGTGCATCGTCGAGGTCATCCACCAGGACAACCGCTCGGCCTTCCAGACGCGCCTGAGCGCGGTCTCGGAATAGGGGTCCAAGACGTCGCTGGCGGACAGATTCAGGCCCTTGGCTCCAGTCGGCGGCACAATCGGCGGCTCAGGACTCCGCCGCAAGCGCCACGAGGCTGCGGTAGTCGGCGTCGCTGAACAACGAGCTGTCGTAGACCACCGTCAGACGGGTGATCCGCCCCTGGGAGTCCAGCGCCAGGGCGGTGTTGCCCCGCCGTTGCGGGAAGCCCGGCGCGGCACGCCATTCGCAGCCGCCGCCCTGGTCCGATCCAACCACGTGCGCCACCGCGGCGGCCCCACCGTAAGGGACCTTGGGCAGGGCGCGGGCCAGATAGCGCTTGATCGCCAGCCGGCCGAGGATCTGGGCGTGCAGGGCCATGTCCTCATAGACGGCGTCGTTGCTGAAGAGATCCGCAGCGGCCGCAGCGTCATTGGCGGTGAACGCCTTCTGCAGCTTCCCGCAGGTATCGGCGATCCGGCCAGTCGCGTTGCCCACGCCGTCATGGAATTCCGTCGGATAATTGGGACCGATCGTGTTCTTGGTCCCGGAGCTGCGGCCGTCCCAGTAGTCCATCCAACGGACGATGTGGCCCTGGTCGTCGAAGCTGACCGCGCCCAGGATCCTGAGCTCGCGGCCGAACAGCTCGGGGGTATCGGTGAAGGCCACGAGCGCGCTCCTGCGGTCGCCGTAGATCCGCACGGGATAGGACAGGGCCGCGGGCGGGGCCTTGGGCAGGAAGCCGGAGAAGGTCTTGTCGAGTGAATCCCAGCTCGGCCAGATTCCGCCGGAGGTCACGTCATTGTAGAGCACGTCTCCCTTGGAGAAATGGGTCATCAACTCGGCCGGGCGGTGTGCGCTCTTGGCGGTGAAGAAGCTGCGGAACGTCGCGGCGACGGCTGGTGATGCGTGGGATGTATCGGCCACATCCGGATAGACCTCCGCCGCAACGGCGGTTGAACCCAAAAGGGCCATAGCGGCTATCGCCGCGCCGATCAGACGCTTGGACATGTGTCCTCCGATTTTTTCATTGGCCCACGCAGACCCTGGGGCCGCAGCCCGATCAAGGTCAAGCTGCCGCGCGATCGGCCCCTACGGCCGGTCCGCGGGTCGGGCGCCTCTGGAGGTCATGCGGCAGGCAAAGGCGGAAGGATCACCCTCGGAGCCGGAGCCCTTGTAGGCGACCTCCTGCGGATAGGCGCAGATCGGCCGCGAGCCGAGCTCGGCCGGCGGGGCCGTGGGACCCGGCGCAGGCGGCCCGAACCGGACGGGCGCCAGACGCTTGGCGGGCAGCTGGTCCGGCGCACGGCCGCCTTCGACCCACTGCTCGAGGGCCGTGATCCAGTCGACGCCGTAGGCGCCCCCGCAGTGGCCCATCGCAGGGACCAGGAACAGGCGATAGAAGGCCCGGGTCCGGGCCAGGTCGCCCTGCCCTGCGACGACGCTTTCGTAGTAATTGATGCTGTTCTCGGTCGGGATCAGGGCGTCGGCCCAGCCGTGGTACTGGATCAGTTTACCGCCGCGCGCCTTGAAGGCCGAGATGTCCGGATTGGTCGCCGCGATGCCCGGATCCCATTTTTCGGCGAGGGCGAGATCGGCGACGGGATCGAAGCTGTACTGGTCCCACTTGGGATCGCCGTGGGCCAAGCCGAAGTTGTCGACCCCGACCGTCCAGGGCGAGAGGATCACGATCGGCCACTGCGCCTCGCTGCCTGGCGCCATGCCCGGATAGATCAGCTCGTTGGTCTTGGGATTGCGGACCGGCGCGTAGATCCGGTCCGCGACCGCCGCCTGCTCCGCCGTGAGGCAAGTCGCAGCGTCATGGCCGGAATTGCAGATCAGGCTCGACGCCTTGAACTTGCAGGCGCGCGGATCGGCGATCTGGCCATCCTTCAGGCTATCAAGCGCGTCGCACTGGTCGATGGCCGCCTTGTGCAGCAAGGAGATCTGGGATGGTCCCAGGACCGGCTTGCCGCCCTTCGGATTATTGGCGAGGGAAGCGACCATCGACTGGACCTGCAGGCGCATCCAGTTGTTGGCGGGTGCGCCGGCGATCACCCCGTCGTAGTCGGCGGGGAACATCTGGACCTCCTTCAGGCCCTGCTTGCCGCCCGAGGAGCAGCCGTCCCAGTAAGAGAGCCGGGGTCCGCCGCCGTAGTAGGCCGTGGTCAGGGCCTTGCCCTTGACCGTGGTCTCGTGAACCGCCCGCCAGGCGAAGTCGACCAGCTTCTCCGGATGGCCGAAGCCGAAGGTCCCGCGTCCGCCCTCGTGACCGGTGTCGGTGGAAGCAACGGCGTAGCCGCGGCCGAGGGGCTCGGCCATGGCGGAATAGGACACCGCTCCGCTCCACGCCCCATTGCCCACCATCATGAACTTGCCGTTCCAGTTGGCCGGCAGCCACAGCTCCATCTTGATGTCGGAGTCGGCGGTGGGCGTCAGGGTGACGGCCACGCGGCAGAAGGCCGGCAGGTCCATGCTGGGCGGACCGAAGCCGCCGCCGCCCGGGATCGCGAAGGCCCCGGCCGGGCGAGCCTCGGCCAGGGTCATCTTGGCGTCGGAGAAGGCCGTCGCCGCCAGGCGGTCGCAGGCCATGGCCGGCGCAGGCGCGGCCAGCGGATTCGGTTGGGCCTTCGCCGCCCCGGGTCCCATGACGGCTGCTGCGAGGGCGGCCAAGGCGGCTCCCTCTATGACTGTCTTGACTCCCACGGCGCGCCCTCCCGACTTGCCTGCGGTTCCAGCTTGTTCCTAATTCCGCGCCCTGGCCTTCGCCGCAATCCCAGAGGCAAGCTGAACCATGATCCAAGGAACCGTCCTCGTCACTGGCGCCGGTGGATTCATCGGTCGTGCGTTGGCCCGGCGGCTGGCCGAACAGCCGCCCGGCCGGCTGGTGCTGTGCGACCTGACGCTGCCCAACCCTCCGCCCGGCGCCGAGGCGATCGAGGCCGACCTCTCCAGGCCTGAGGTCCTTGACCGGCTCCTGGCCGTCCGCCCCGACGTCATCTTCCATCTGGCGTCGGTCCCAAGCGCCCTGTCTGAGGCCGAGCCGGACGTGTCGCGGGCGGTGAACCTCGAGGCCTCGCTCGATCTGCTCGAGCGCCTGGCTCGCCGGGACCGGCCGGTGCGGATGGTCTACGCCAGCACCATAGCGGTGCTGGGCTCGCGGTTCGATGGCCTAGTCGACGACAGCCTCCTGCCCCGCCCAGCCCTCACCTATGGCGCCCACAAGCTGATGGTGGAGACCCAGCTCGGCGACTGGACGCGCCGGGGACGCCTGCAGGGCATCGCGCTGCGCCTGCCCGGCATCGTGGCGCGGCCGCCCAGCGCCGCCGGCTTCGGCTCGGCCTTCTGGAGCGATGTGTTCCATGCAGTAAAGGGCGCCGAGGACTACCTCTGCCCGGCCGGCCCTGAGGCGGTCGGCTGGCTGATGTCGGTGCGCCGCTGCGTCGACAACCTGATCCAGGCCGCGGAGCTTCCAGAGCACCAGATGCAGGGCGCCATGACCTTGTCCGCCCTGACCGTGCGCCTCGGCGACCTCGTCGAGGCCATCGCCCGGCGGACCGGAGGCTCGGCGGCATCCGTCCGGTATGCGCCGGACCCCATGATCATGCGGAACTTCGGGTCCTATCCTCCGCTCTCGACGCCTGCCGCCGACGACCGCGGACTCCGTCACGACGGCGATGTTGAAAGCCTGGTCGCGAACGCCCTGGCCGACCTGGACGCCTGATCGTGGGAGGCAGGCCTCACGTTATTCACTAACGCGATAGTTTGCGTCTAACTGGCGGGCCATCGGCTTCAGCGGATCGATCGCAAATGCTCACCCGTCGGACGATGATGAGCGCCCTCGCCGCTCCGGCGGCGGCGTCCCTCGGGGCGGCCGCCGCTTCGAGTCACCGGCAAGCGCCGCCGGACTTCCTCTGGGGTACGGCGATCTCGGCGCACCAGAGCGAAGGCAACAACACCAACTCCGACGTCTGGCTGCTCGAGAACGTCCAGCCGACCGTCTACACGGACCGCTCC
>CAZTMF010000177.1:0-6688 GCA_964614675.1 uncultured Caulobacteraceae bacterium
CGTGGAAGGGGTCCATGACGTTGTCGTTCATGTGCAGCCAGGAATAGGGCACCACCTCCGGGCCGTTGGGGTCCCCGTGCGCGCCCATGGAGTTGTCGCCGGCGAAATATTCCTCGCCGTCCTCGAGCGCCATGTTGTCGAAGTCGGGCAGCACCGGCATGCGGTCGGGCGGGCCCATGTAGGCCCAGACCAGGCCGTACTTCTCCTGCACAGGATACCAGGGCTGGCGCGCGGCCTCCTTGTTCAGGCCGCCGTTCGGCTCGCAGGGCTGGTCAAGGCAGGTCCCGTCCACGGCGAATTTCCAGCCGTGGTAGCAGCAGCGGATGCCGTCGGGCTCGACGTGGCCATAGAGCAGTGTCGTGCCCCGGTGCATGCAGCGCGGATACAGCAGGCCCGGCCGTCCCGAGCCGTCCCGGAGGACCAGCAGATCCTCGCCGAGGATGCGGATTTCCTTCGGGCGGGTGGTGACGTTCTTCGAGGCCAGCACCGGCTGCCAGAACCGGCGCATGTACTCGCCGCAGGGCGTGCCCGGCCCCACCTTGGTCAGGGTGTCGTTGGGATGCTGCTGGGCGCGGCCATAGGCGGTGCCTTCCGGCTTCGGACGGGTGGTCGGGGCGGCGGACATATCGTCCATGGGGCGTTCTCCTGATCGGGTCTCTTGTCGGTTCAGCGGGCGCTCAAGCGGCGCCCTTGGCTTGCATCGAGGCTTCGTCCCAGAGTCGGATCCGGTAGCCGTTCGGATCGAGCAGCTCCGCCCCGTAGCCCCAGAACACCTTTTGTGGGGCGTGCACGATGGTCACCCCGGCCTTGGACATCGCCGCGCAGCGCGCCTCCACGTCGTCCACCTGCACGGTGAAGGCGATTTCGGGCGTCGGTAGCACCGGGCCCTCCACCAGGAAGACCGTCAGGCCCGCCTCGTCGCGGATGGCGACCCCGCCGGGGACCTCGAATTCGACCGCAAAGCCCAGGTGCGCCGTCCACCAGTCGCGCGAGGCCGTCCAGTCGCGGACGGGCAGGGTGATGTGGTCCAGGCGCGCCATGACGGGTCAGGCCGGCACGGGGGCCGGCTGGGTCTGGCGATAGAAGTTTCCCGACGGCACGTGGACCATCTCCTGGGCCGGATCGAAGATCACCCCCTCGGGATCGCCGCCTTGCATCACCTTCCTGATGTCGCGCTCCAGCATCCGACGCTGCATGGCGATGCCGCGGTCGGAGGTGGCGAGGTGCTCTTCGGAGTGCAGCGAGATCGGGCCCTGGCCGACCTGGGCTTCGTAGTCGCCCGGCGTGTCCTGACGTTCCTCCAGGGTCATCTGGGTCCAAGGCTTCATCTTGGAGAGGCCCGTGCCGGCGCGCCGGTCGATGTCGGGCTTCATCCGGCCGGTGAACAGCATGCGCGAATTGGTGTCGTCCACCGGCACGGTGAAGCCGAGGTTATTGGACCGGCCTTCCGCCATCAGCACGCTGGGCACGCTCATGATATGCGGCGCCAGCCAGGTGGAGATCCGGTCGACCTCCCGCCCGTCGTCCAGTTTGCGGTAGGCCTTGTAGATCACCCCGTCGGGCACGTACTCGAAGTCCACCGTCGGCATGATCCCAAACTCGCGCACGAACTGAACGCCCGAGAAGGTCGTGTGCAGCACCTGGACGTGGAAGGGGTCCATGACGTTGTCGTTCATGTGCAGCCACGAGTAGGGCATGATCTCGTGGCCGGCCGGGTCTCCATGGATCTTGGCGACCGCGGCGCGGTAGACCTCGCCCTCTTCCAGGGGCTCCATGCAGTCGTAGCGCGGCAGGATCGGCATCCTGTCCGGTGGGCCCATGTAGGCCCACGCGAGGCCATAGCGCTCCTGCACCGGATACCAGGGCTGGCGAGCCGCCTCTTTGTTCAGGCCGCCGTTCGGTTCGCAGGGCTGGTCGAGGCAGGTCCCGTCCACGGCGAACTTCCAGCCGTGGTAGCAGCAGCGGATGCCGTCCGGCTCCACGTGGCCATACAGAAGCGTGGTCCCCCGGTGCATGCAGCGCGGATAAAGCAGGCCTGGGCGGCCCTCGCCGTCGCGGAAGGCGATCAGGTCCTCGCCGAGGATGCGGACCTCCTTCGGGCGACTGGTGAAGTCCGAGGACGGCAGCACCGGTTGCCAGAACCGGCGCATGTACTCTCCGCAGGGCGTGCCCGGCCCGACGCGGGCCAGGAACTCGTTGGAATGCTGGGCGGGCCGGCCATAGGCGGTCCCTTCGAGCTTGCGGGGCGCGGCGGACGCATCGTCCATGGGCGGTCTCCCTTTCAGGCCGGTCTATGCCGGCTCCGGCGTCTTCTGGGTCTGGCGGAAGAAGTTGCCGGACGGCACGTGCACCAGCTCGCGGGCAGGATCGAGGATCACGCCCTCGGGGTCTGAGCCCTCCATCACCTTCCTGATCTCGCGCTCCAGCGCGCGGCGCTGCATGGCGATGCCCCGGTCGGAGGTGGCGAGATGCTCTTCCGAGTGCAGCGACACCGGTCCCTGGCCAGCCTGGGCCTCGTAGTCGTTGGGCACGTCCTGGCGGTCCTCCAGGCTCATCTGTGACCAGGTCTTGCCGTTCACCCGATAGGGTTGGCGGGCGTCGCCCTTCTTCATCCGCGCCACGCCGACGATGCGGGAATGGGTGTCGTCCACCGGCACGACGAAGCCCATGCCAGTCGAGGGCCCGGCCGCCAGCATGGTCGAGGGCACGCTCATGATGTTGGGGGCCAGCCAGGTGGAGATGCGGTCGACCTCGCGGCCGTCCTTCAGGTCGCGGTAGGCTTTGTAGATCACGCCGGCGTCGATGTACTCGAAGTCCACCGTCGGCATGACCTCGAACTCCCGCACGAACTGGGTGACGCTGAAGGTCGAATGCAGCACCTGGACGTGGAAGGGGTCCATGATGTTGTCGTTCATGTGCAGCCAGGAATAGGGCACGACTTCGGGCCCGTCGGGATCGCGGTGTGCGCCCCAGCTGTTGTCGACCGCCTGGTAGTACTCGTCCTCGCGCAGGTTCTCGAGCACGTCCCAGCGCGGCAGCACCGGCATGCGGGCGGGCGGACCCATATAGGCCCAGACCAGGCCGTAACGCTCCTGCACAGGATACCAGGGCTGACGGGCGGCCTCCTTGTGCTGGCCGCCAGCCGGCTCGCAGGGCTGGTCGAGGCAGGTCCCGTCCACGGCGAACTTCCAGCCGTGGTAGCAGCAGCGGATGCCGTCCGGCTCCACATGGCCGTAGAGCAGGGTGGTCCCACGGTGCATGCAGCGGGGATAGAGCAGGCCCGGCCGGCCCGAGCCGTCGCGGAACACCAGCAGGTCCTCGCCCAGGATGCGGATCTCGCGCGGGTGGTCGGTCACGTGCTCGGAGGTCAACACCGGCTGCCAGAACCGGCGCATGTATTCGCCGCAGGGCGTGCCCGGTCCGACCTGGGTCAGGAGGTGGTTGGGCTGCGCCGGCGGTCGGCCATAGGCGGTCCCTTCCAGCTTCGGCCGGCCGGTCGGCGCCGCGGACATGTCGTCCATGGAGCGATCTCCCTGATCGGACTCATTTTTTCGACTTCCTGGGCGCTCGCGTGGCGCCCTTTTCGGCCATGGAAGCCTCGTCCCACAGCCGGATGCGATAGCCGTTGGGGTCGATGACCTCGGCCCCATATCCCCAGTAGACCTTCTGCGGCGGGTGCGAGAAAGCGACGCCGTCGGCGGTCATGGCCGCGTGCTGGGCCTCCACGTCGTTTACCCGAACGGTGAAGGCGATCTCCGGCGCCGGCAGCACCCGGCCCTCCGCCAGGAAGACCGTCATGTTCCCCGCATCGCGCACGGCGACGCCCCCGGGAAACTCGAATTCCACCTCGAAGCCGAGGTGCCTTGTCCACCAGTCGCGCGAGGCGCGCCAGTCGTGGACAGAAAGGGTGATGTGGTCCAGCTGGGGCATGGCGGCAGGCGGCCTCCCGGTCAACCGGGCCAAGCGGACATCCCGAGACAGCGGCTTCGCCGCCTTCCTGGCCCGCTTCGAGATCACGCCTCCTGGATCTCCGCCGTCCATGATCTTCTGGATTTCGCGCGTCGGAGCGCGCGGTTGCATAGCGATTTCGCGCTCAGACATGGCCGGATGCTCCCTTGAGTGCAGGGAGGTCGGGTAAGCGACACCGTCGAGGCTGGCGGACTCAAGAGTCGCCATGGCGTCCTCCACCTTGGGCTCTCGGCGGCCCTTGGGGCGGACTATAGGATCAAGACCGCGCGGCGGGCCAGACTCATTTGACGCCGTCAAGTATCCGGACCCGACGCGGCCAGGGAGCCCAGAGGATGAACCTGCAAGGCAAGACGGTCCTGATCACCGGCGCCACGGATGGCCTCGGCAAGGCGGTGGCCCTGATGGCCGCCAGGGCGGGCGCCACGGTGCTGCTGCACGGGCGCAACCGCGCCAAGGCCGAGGCGGTGCTGGGGGCGGTGATCAGCGCCGGGTCCGCCGACGCCGAACTCTATCTGGCGGACATGGAATCCCTGGACGAGGTGCGGCGACTGGCCCGGGACGTAACGGCCCGGCATCAGTGCCTGGACGTGCTGATCAACAATGCCGGCATCCTCAGGGCCGGCGACAAGCCGCGGGCCGAGAACGCGGCGGGCGTGGAACTTCACTTCCAGGTGAACTATCTTGCGCCGTTCCTGCTGACCCGGCTCCTGCTGCCCCTGCTCAAGACCGCCGCGCCGTCCCGCATCGTCAACGTCTCCTCGCTCGGCCAGGCGCCGATCGACTTCGAGGACGTTCAGCTCAAGCGCAAGTACTCGGGCATCCAGGGCTACTGCCAGTCCAAGCTGGCCCAGATCATGTTCACCATCGACCTGGCCAAGGAGCTGAAGGATTCCGGCGTCACGGTGATGTCCCTGCACCCGGCCACCTTCATGGACACCAACATGGTGGTGGGCCAGGGGCTGAAGGCCCAGAGCCGGGTCGGGGACGGGGCCGAAGCGACCTTCCGCATGGCCTTCGCGCCCGAGCTTCAGGACCAGACCGGCGGCTTCTACGACCAGTTCAAGCCCGGGACCCCCAATCCACAGGCCGCCGACGCCGGCGCGCGCCGCCGGCTCCGGGACCTCAGCGAGAAGCTCTCCGGACTCTAGGCAGGCGCGCCCCGGCGGCGATTGACTCCCTCCCACCCAGGATGACGATGGCGGCCAAGGGCGGGAACGCGAGGGCCTGAAGGTCCCGGCAAGGAGGAGTCATGGCGGTCAAGGACAAGGTCATCATCACCTGCGCGGTCACCGGGGCGTCGCCGGCGCCGAACCATCCCGCCTTCCCCAAGTCCAACGAGGAAGTGGCCAACGCGGCGCTGGAGGCCGGCGACGCCGGCGCCTCGATCATCCACGTGCACGTGAGGAAGCCCGACGGCCGGCCCTCGACCGACCTCGATGACTACACCGAGGTCTACAATCGCATCCGCCAGAAGAACAACGAGCTGATCATCAACCTGACCACGGGACCGGGCTGCGGCTGGCGCCAGTCGGACGAGGACCCGGCCATGCCCGGGCCCGGCACCAACATGATGACCGCCGACCGCCGCACCGAGCACATCCAGGCGCTCCGCCCCGAGCTCGCCACGCTCGACATCTGCACCATGCAGTTCAACGGCGGCGTCGCCATCAACACCAAGAAGATGATGCACCAGATGGGCGAGATCTTCCGCGACTGCCGGGTCAAACCCGAGATCGAGTGCTTCGACACGGGCGACCTGGTGTTCGCCGAGGACCTGATCGCCGAAGGCGCGCTCGAGGGCCCGGGCATGTACTCGATCGTCATGGGCACCAAGTACGGCGTCCACGCCACGCCCGAGGCGATGATCTACTGCCGCAACAACCTGCCGCCGGGCGCGGTCTGGCAGGGCTTTGGCATCAGCCGCCACACTTGGCCCATGGCCGCCCAGTCGATCATCCTCGGCGGCAATCTGCGCACCGGCTTCGAGGACTCCACCTACCTCGGCAAGGGCCGGCAGGCCCCGACCAACGCCGCCATGGTGGCGCAGGCGGTGGAGCTGGTGGAGCGGCTGGGCGCGCGGGCCGCTACGCCCGGCGAGGCGCGCAAGGAGCTCGGTCTGCCCCACTGAACGGCGCCGCCTGGCCTAGTCCCCTGCGATGTGGCGGGCGATGGCGCGGCTGACGTCGTCGATGGCGCGCCGGCCGATGTCGAGGTGGGCAGCCATGGTGAAGAAGCCGTGGATGGCGCCCTCGTAGTGAAGGTGCGTGACGCCGACGCCCGCCTGCTCCAGCCGTCGCCCATAGTCCTCGCCCTCGGCGGTGAGCAGGTCGTATTCGGCGGTGACGATGACGGCGGGCGGCAGGTCCGCGTGGCTTTCCGCGCGCGCAGGGGCGAGGCGCGGGTCGCGGCGCTGCTCGGGCGGGGCGTACTGGTCGTAGAACCAGACGATGTCCTGACGATCGAGGAACGGCGGCTCGAAGGCGTGCATGGCCGGGGAGTCCACGTCCCCTTCGGTCGCAGGATAGACCAGAACCTGCAGGCCGATCTCGGGCCCGCCGGCCTCGTGCGCCAGAAGGCAGACCACCGCCGACAGATTAGCCCCGGCGCTGTCGCCCATGACCATCAAGGGCGCGCCGGGCTCCGCGAAGTCCGCGAGGTTTAGGGCCACCCAGGTCACGGCGGCGATGGCGTCGTCGACCGCGGCCGGGAACGGGTGCTC
>CAZTMF010000178.1:0-6667 GCA_964614675.1 uncultured Caulobacteraceae bacterium
TCCAATGGCTCGGCCGCTGGGCCGGTTTCTCCGCCAAAGCTGGGGTCCTCACGCTGGCAGGGTCCGCCTCTATAGCGCGGCGGCGGGGGCTACAAACCCACCTCGCGCATGGAAACGTCCGGGTCCGCCAGTTTGGCGGGATCGATCCGCCGTCCCTGCCCAATCAGCTGCCGCCCGGCCATGAACTCCGGCGGGCTGTTGACCGCCTCGACCGCGGCGATGCGGTCGTCCTTCAGGTGGAAGATCGCGAACTTCGCCGCCTCGATCCGGCCGCGAACGACGCGCCGGTCCGCCTCGAAGGGCACGCCGGCGATCTGGAGCTTCAGGTCGTACTGGTCCGACCAGAACCAGGGGACCTCGTGGGGCGGTGGTGGCAGGCCGAGGATGGCGGCGACGGCCTGGCGGGCATGCTCGACCGCGCCCGGTACGCTCTCCAGGCGATGGCGGCGCCCGCCGTAGTGCGGCATGGGCCGGAAGGTCACGTCGCCGATGGCCCAGACGGCTGGGTCCGAGGTGCGGCCCGCCTCGTCGACGATCACCCCGACGTCGCAGTCGATGCGGGCGTCCCGGGCGAGCTCGGCCGAAGCCATGGCGCCAACGCCGACCAGGACCGCGTCGCAGGCGATGGTCCGCCCGTCGCTCAGGCGCACCCCAGAGAGGCCGCCGTCCGGGGCATGCTCCACGTCCGCCACCTGAATCCCCGTGAGGATCTCGACGCCCCGGCTCCGGTGATAGGCCTCGAAGAAGCCGGACAGCTCTTCGCAGGCCACCCGCGCCAACACCCGCGGCGCCAGCTCGATCACGGTCGCCTCGGCGCCCAGCGCCCGCGCCGACGCGGCGGCCTCCAGGCCGATGTAGCCGCCGCCGACGATCGCCAGCCGCTTGCCGGGCCCAAGGGCCACTTTCAGCCGCTCGGCGTCCGCGAGGCTCCTGAGCTCGAGCAGTTCGCCGGGCCGGGCTCCGGAAAAGCTCAGCTTCCGGTTCGAGGAGCCCGTCGCCAGGACCAGGATGTCGTATGGGACCTCTTCGCCGCCTTGCAGCCTGACCGTCTTGCGTTCGCGGTCGATGGCCTCCGCCCGGGTCGAGAGCCTGAGGGCGATGTCCTGCTCGGCGTAAAAGGCGTCCGGCCTCAGCTTCAGGGCCTCGGCGTCCGCTTCGTCCTTGAGGTAGGCCTTGGAGAGCGGCGGGCGCTGATAGGGGACCCAGGGCTCCTCGCCGATGAGGGTGATCGGTCCGGTGTGTCCGTGCTGGCGCAGCAGGGCCGCGGCCGCGCCGCCGGCGTGGCCGGCCCCGACGATGACGATGCGGGCGGTCTCGTTCACGGCGCGCTTCTTAGCAGAGCCGCGCCACCACGCTACGAAGACGCGTGGTTCAGGCCTCGAGGAACCGTCGCAGCACCGCCTCCGCGCGGTCGGGGTGGTCGCGGTAGGCGCCGTGGCCGGCGTCTTCGAACACCACGAGTTCGCCGGCGCCTCGGGGCAGGGCGTCCAGGATCGCCTGGGCGCAGGAGACCGGGGTGATGGGGTCGAGCCCGCCGGCCAGAACCAGGGTCGGGCAGTGCACGGCCTTGAGCCCGGTCAGCAGGTCCATTTCGCGCTGCTCTCCGTGGATGAAGTGGAACATCACCTGGGTGCGGAGGATCGCCCGCTCGCGATTGGAGCCGTCCCGGGGAGGGCCTGGATTGTAGAGCGGCATGCAGACCTTCAGGTAGTCGCCGACGACGGCCTCGGAGGGCGCCGTCCAGAAGGCCTCGGCGATGCGCCGCGCCTCAGCCCCGCCGAGCCTTTCCATGACCTGGTAGGTCTCCGGCAGGTTCATCCGCCCGGCGGTGGAGGACAGCACCAGCTTCGACGGCCCCTCCGGATGCCGGGCCGCATAGCTCATGGCCACCATGCCGCCGAAGGACTGGCCGAGCACGACGGGCTTCTCGATTCCCAAGGCCTGGCAGAAGCCGTGGATGTCGTCGCCCCACTGGGCCAGGGTCCAGCCCTCGGGCTCGCCGTCCGAGCGGCCGTTGCCCCGGTGATCCAGGTAGATCACCTGATGGGTGTCGGCGAAGCGGTCGAAATAGGGCCTGAGGCCCGCATGGTCGAAGCCTGGGCCTCCGTGCAGCACGATCAGGGTCGGCCGCTCGGCCATGCGGTCGCCGTCGGGCTGGAGCTTCGGGCCCACGACGTCGAAGAACAGCCGCGCGCCGTTGACCTTGATGTGCATGACCCAAGCCTAGAGCCTGGCAGGCGGGCTGCGAAGGCTTTGTTTGGGCCGGCGACCGCGTTGCGCGCCGCACGCGCGGTCGACATGATCGCCCGGGGTTTCAGGGGCGGGCGATGGCCGAGGGCGTTCTCGAAAGCATTCTGGGCGGCGAAGAGGCCGATGAGGCTGAAGCCGAGGCCCGCGGCGGCGGCGATCCCCTCGCCATGTCCGCGGCGCTCGAGGCGGCGCGGCAGGACCCGAAGCTGGCGTCCCGGCTCGGCGCCTATGTGGACCAGCAGGCCCGCCTGGTCGGAATCCAGACCGAGCATCTGCACGAGCAACGCGACCTAGTGCTCTCGCATCTGCGCTGGCGGCGCGTCAGCGACCGGATGAAGGCGGTGCTGCAGGTGATGACCGCCTGCGTCGGCCTGGCCATCGTCGCGGGGATCGGATGGATGGCCTGGGAGGCGCACGAGTCGGACGGCCTGGTCATCGAACCTTTCAACACGCCGCCGGAGTTCGCCAGCCAAGGGCTCTCGGGCCAGGTGCTGGCTTCGCGGCTGCTCGATGGGGTCCGGCGTCTGCAGGACGGCACTATCTCCCCCGAATCGCCGCGCACTCTGGAACACGGTTGGGCCAAGGAGGTCCGGGTCGAAATCCCCGAAACCGGGGTGTCGGTCGGCGAACTCCAGTCCCTGTTCCGCAACTGGCTCGGCCATGACGTGAGGGTCTCGGGCGAGCTCACCCGCGACGGCCAGAACCTCACCCTCACCCTGCGCGCCGGGGCCGATCCGGTCGAGCCGATCACCGGCCCTGCCTCGAACCCCGACGCGCTGATCGCCAAGGCGGCGGAGGAGCTCTATGGCGCCACCCAGCCCGAGCGGTACGCCCGCTGGCTCCGGGCGAACAACCGCAACGACGACGCCATCGCCATCTACCGGCGGCTCTCGATCACCGGATCTCGCCGCCAGCGCGCCCGCGCTCTGGTTGGCTGGACGGGGGCGCTCGGGGACGATCCGATCGGTTCGATCCAGAAGGATGCGGAGGCGTTGCGGCTCGATCCGGAATTCCCGACCGCCTGGGCCAATCTCGCCGACAACCAGATCGAACTGGGCCGATGGGAGGCGGGCCTGCGGTCGGCGCGGCGGTCCGTCCAGCTCTACGAGGGCCCGCGGCGCGGCGACTTCGCGCCCTGGTATACGCGTCTGCACGCGGGCGACCAGCGGGCCAATATCGCCAATGTCCTCGACCAGGCGCTCGTGCAGGCGAAGGAGTCGGAAGCGGCCGGGGATCCGGCGCCCGACGAACCCGTGGTCGCCTGCCGCGAATGCGCCGCCAGCGCCATGTTCAACGCCGCCTTCGCCTACGGGCTGATCGGGGACGGGCCGGCTATGCGCGAGCGCATCGCCAAGTCGAAGTCCATCACCCCCAATTCCCCTTACGCGCCGATGTTGGACGCCTTCGGCGCCGCCGCTCTCGCCCTGGGGATCGAGGATTGGCCAGCGGTGCTGTCCGGCGTCGCGACGCCGGCGGTTCAGACCATGCTCGATCCGTTCGACAAGACCATCTGGCGCGCGCAGGCCCTGGCCCATCTCGGGCGCACGGCGGACGCGTTGAGGTCGATCACCGCCATGCCGAAGGACTGCTATCCCTGCGTCACCGTCGAAGGGGAGATCCACGCCCTGGCGGGCGACTGGCGCGGCGCCGAGGCGGCCTTCGCGAGGGCGGTCCGGCTGGGGCCCGACCTCCCTTGGGCGCACGTCAGCCGCGGGCGCAGTCTGCTGGCGCGTGGCGACGCCAAGGACGCGCTCGCCGAAGCCGTCACGGCCCTTTCGCGCTCGTCGCACGACGCCTCGGCCGGAACGCTCAAGGGCGAGGCGCTCATGGCTCTCGGCGAATACTCGTCCGCGGCCGAAGCGTTCGCGGCGGCTGATGCAGACGCCCCGCGCTGGGGCCGCAACCACCTGAAGTGGGGGGAGGCCCTGATGCTGGCCGGTCGCTACGCCGAGGCGCGGGCCCAGTTCGTGGCGGCCGAAGGGATGGACCTCAACGCCCCGGACCGCGCGGCTCTGAACGTGCTCCTGGCGCGCACGGCCTCGGGCCATCTCCACGGCTGAGGCTCAGAGCGCCCTTTGGGAGACCTTGATCTCGGCGACCACCGCCCTGGCCCGGCGGTCGATCAGCTGTGTGGAACCAGCGCCGGCAGGCCGTCGATCGAGCGGGCGTTGGCTTCGAAGCGTCTGGCCTGCCAGTCCTCTTCGCTGCGGGCAAGGACGTACCGGCTCAGCTGGTCGCGCTCGCCCTTGAAATCGAAGAACGGCACGCCCCAGCCGCAGCTGTCGGCGATATGGCGGATGTGGACGGTGATCACGCTTCGCGCCCGCGCAAAGGCCGGGAAGAGCTTCATCTTCTCGGCGAAGTCCGGGTGGTCGAAGGCGCAGACCTCGCCCCGCCCATAGAGCCTCAGGATGCTGGCCGCGCCTTCGAAGGCGCAGAACATCAGGGTGATGCGGCCGTTCTCGCGCAGATGCGCCAGGGTCTCGGCTCCCGATCCTCCGAGGTCCACATAGGCCACGGTGCGTTCGTCGAGAATCGCCAGGCTGTCATAGCCCTTGGGGGACAGGTTCACCGAGCCTCCGGCCGACAGGGGTGCGGTCGCGACGAAGAACACCTTCTGGCGGCGGATGAAGCCGATCAGCTTCTCGTCGAGCGCCTCGTAGACCGTGCCCATGACCCCTCCGTCAGGCTCTTGCCCCGCCGGCCTTGATCGCCGCGACCACCTGGCGTGCGCGGCCGTCGGGGTCGAGCTGGGTGCGGCACTCATCGTCGAAAGCCATCACCGCCCGCGCCGACGAATAGGGCGGCCAGTAGGGGATGTCGGCGCCGCCCAGGTTCGGATCGCCGTACCGGGCGAAGGCCACCCACGCGTCGCTCATCTTGTCGGAGAGCACCTGGGCGGCGGGGGCATCGCCCGTGATCGCCCGCCCGGCGGCCAGGTTGTCGAAGGCGTAGGGGATTTCCGAACCGTGCGGGCAGTGCAGCTTGCCCCCCCTCGCCGGCGAAAGGCGGTTGAACTGGTAGACGAAGATCGGCGCCCGTCCGGCCGCCGCCTTGCGCTCGGCCTGGGTCAGCACGTCCGTGCGCATCCAGTACTCGCTGGAGATCAGCTGATAGAGGAAGACGTTGTCCCGCGTCGGGTGCTCCTGGCGATAGAGGGCGACGAGGCGGTGCGTGGTCTCGTCGTCCGTATGGCAATAGCCCTTCACCTGGGCGTGCAGCTCGTCCTCGCTCAGAGGTTCGATCGGCGTGTCGGGGAAGAAGGTCGATTCCGTCAGGTTGCTGCCCATCATCATGGGCACGTCGGCCGAGACCTCGGGGGCCACGGGGCTGAAGGGATCGCGCGGCATGGACTTGCCCTCGACGACCGGCCCGAAGCCCATGGCGCCGGCGCCCAGGCCCTTCAGGATCTCGTCCGCCGAGATGGACTGGAGCTTCGCGGTGTCGCCGGGCGCGATGCCGAGCTTGTCGAGCAGGGCCTTGGAGGCGGCCGTGGCCTGCTCGGGCCGGGCGAGCTTCAGAGCCGCGCCGCTCTGGGCGATCGCCCGGTGGAACAGGCCCTTGGCCGAGGGCATCCCCATCAGGCAGGAGACCTTTCCGGCCCCGCCGGATTCCCCGAAGATGGTCACGTTCTGCGGATCGCCGCCGAAGGCCGAGATGTTCTCGCGCACCCATTGCAACGCCGCGACGCAGTCCAACATGCCGACGTTGGCGCTGTCGGCGAACGCGGGGTTCAGGTCGGCCAGATAGAGGAAACCGAAGGCGTTCAGGCGGTGATTGATGGTCACCACCACGACGTCGCGCCGGGAGGCGAGCCGTTCGCCGCGGTACCAGGGCGCTGAGCCGCCGCCGACCGCATAGCCGCCGCCGTGGAACCAGACCATCACCGGACGCCGGCCCGCTCCGAGCTGAGGGGTCCAGACGTTTAGCATCAGGCAGTCCTCGCCCTGGCCCTCATGGGCCTGGGAATCGTCCTCCTCGGGGATCACCTTCATGATCGGCTGGGGGCTGATGGCGCCGAAGGCGACTGCGTCCCGGACCCCGGGCCACGGAGCTCGCGGCTTCGGCGGCTGGAAGCGGTTGGTCCCGCCCGTCGGCGCGCCGTAGGGGACGCCCCGGAAGGCCACACATCCTTCGAGCGCCTCGCCGCGCAGCTTGCCTGAACGGGTGTCGACCACGGGGCCGGCCGGCGCGGCCTTGGCGTCCGAGCCGTGGGGCGTCTTGGACTTCAGCCACTTCAGCGGATTGCCGGCGTGGGCCGCGGCGGCCTGGCCGACCAGGCCCAGCCCTCCGGCCGCCGCCAGCAGACGGCGACGATCGACGCTCTTATGCGACATGGAATCTCCCCTCGGCGGCGACGATCCTTGAGCCGTCACCCAGCCTTCAGGGCAGATTGGTCCAGCTTGGCCGAGACGGC
>CAZTMF010000179.1:0-6646 GCA_964614675.1 uncultured Caulobacteraceae bacterium
GTCCTCCAGGATGGCTTGCAGGGCGCGCCGCGCGCGGCTCACCCGGCTCTTCACCGTGCCCACGGCGCAGCCGCAGATCTCGGCGGCCTCCTCGTAGGCGAAGCCGCCCGCGCCCACAAGCACCAGGGCCTCGCGCTGCTCCGAGGGCAGCTTGGCGAGACCGAGCCTCAACTCGTCCAGCGCCACCGGCGCCTCCGGATCATCGACCGCGATCAAGGTCCGCTCGGCGGCCTCCTGGTCGAGCTGCGTCTGGCGCCAGGCCCGACGTTTTTCGGAATAGAACTGGTTGCGCAGGATCATGAAGGTCCAGGCCTTCATATTGGTGCCCATCTGGAAGCTGGCGCGCGCGTCCCAGGCCTTCATCATGGCGTCCTGGGCGAGGTCGTCGGCGCCGGCCGGCTCGCCGGCCAGGGTGCGCGCGAAGGCCCGAAGGTGGGGAATGAGGCCGATCAGCTCGCGCCGGAAGGCTTCTTCATCATCTTTGCCGTGCGGCGCGTCCCGGTTGCGCTCCGTCATCAGCCCTTGTCCGACTGCTTCTGGTCGGCCCGGCGGAGGATATCAAGTAATTGTTCGGGAACCGGCTCGTTGACCACTTCGTCGAACATCTGACGAAGCTTGATCCCGATGGCCTGCTGCCTCAGGCGCGCTTCATCCAAAGCGGCGTCGGCGCGGCGGCGAGGCGGCGATTGTTCGATCATTTTCCTAGTAGTCACGCTCGATCTGGCGTGCGCCCCCCAAAACGTAGCAACACGACGCTCAGGCTGCTAGAACACCGAGTGTACACGCGGGTTCCCTGAACACCGTAACTTTTTCGGCGTTTTTCCCCGCCGTCCGGAACCTCTGCCATTGGGCCGGCGTTAGACAGGCGGCGATTTTCAACTTCGGAGGGGAGATGAGCCTGCTTGAGCGGCTGGCGCCGCATCTGCCGTATATCCGCCGCTACGCGAGGGCCCTGACGGGCGACCAGCGCACCGGCGACAACTATGTGCGCGTGGCCCTCGAGGCGCTGGCGGCAGGGGAGAAGGCGCTGGACAACCGCCTCTCGCCCCGCGTGTCGCTGTATCACGTATTCCATACGATCTGGTGTTCGACGGGCGCCCAGCTGGAGACCAGCGAGGACGACGTTGGCGGCCGGTTTGACGATGCCTCGCACCGCCTGATGCGGATCGCGCCGCGGTCACGGCAGGCGTTTCTGCTGACCGCGCTGGAAGGCTTCACGCCCAGCGAGGCGGCCCAGATCCTCGACACCTCCTTCGACGAAGTCGAGCAACTGATCTCCGAGGCGCAGGCCGAGATCGACGCCGAACTGGCCACCGACGTCCTGATCATCGAGGACGAGCCGGTGATCGCAGCCGACATCGAGGCCCTGGTGCGCGAGCTGGGCCACGAAGTGGTCGACATCGCCGCCACCCGCAAGGAGGCCACCGACGCCGCCGCGCGCAAGCGTCCCGGCCTGGTGCTGGCGGACATCCAGCTGGCCGACGGTTCGTCGGGCATCGATGCGGTGAAGGATATCCTCAGCCGCTTCGACGTACCGGTGATCTTCATCACCGCCTTCCCCGAGCGTCTGCTGACCGGGGAGCGGCCCGAGCCGACCTTCCTGATCACCAAGCCATTCCAGCCGGAGACGGTGAAGGCCGCCATCGGCCAGGCGCTGTTCTTCCATCCGACGCGGAATCGCCGGGCGGCCTGACGCCCTCGCGCGAACTCAGACTTTGCCGGAACGCCGCCCTCGGGGCGGCGTTCTGTTTTGCGTCACCCTTCAGCGGAGGAATGCCGCCGTGCTTGGCTGGTCGATCACCTTCTTCATCCTGGCGATCGTCGCCGGGCTCCTGGGCTTCTTCGTCCTGGCCAGCCTGGCCGCGGCCATCGCCAAGATCCTGTTCATCGTGTTCCTGGTGCTGCTGGTCGTCAGCTTCATCATCCGCGCCTTCCAAGGCCGGTCGGTGGTCTGACCCCCCGCCTGCCCCCGACACGAAGAGGGCCCTGGAGGCGACTCCCGGGCCCTTGTCATTTGTGGGATGGAGCTGATGGCGTCAGCCGCCGGTGGTCTGCTCCTGGCGGCCCGCGGACTGGGCGGTCACCGATCCAGGCGGTGCGGTGGCGGCGGCTTCCTTGACGGCGTTCGGCGTCGCGCTGACGGCCGCCTGGCCGGCGCTCGTCTGGCCGGCGCTCGTCTGGCCGCCAGGGCCCGATCCGTGGTGGGCGAAGACGGCCCAGATGGCTACGAAGGCGACGACCACCAGGGCCAGCGAAATCCTCAGCACCCAGCGCAGGCCGGTTCCGGTTTCTCCCTGGCGGGCGGGGGTCTCTTCAAGGTCGGGCCCGTGTTGGGTCATGCTCGGCTCCGGAGCGGCCTATCGAGGATAGAACTGCATCGGATGGGGAGCGTCGGGCCGCGCGTGCGAGGATCCGGCGTCCAGGCGGACCATCAATATGCCGGCGGTGAACACCGCCGCCGCAAGCCCGAGCGTCACCGCCAAGCCCGCGCCGCCGGCGCGGCGACGGGGAGGACGGAGCGAGGCGGTCCCGTAGCTGGAACGGAAACCCCGGCCGAGTTGGACGTAGGAGGTCATCGGATCGTCTCCCCAGTTCTCGACCACCGAAACGTTTGGCCGCCTTGGCTGTTCCAGCCGCCGGGCCCCGGGAGTGGGGAGCGATTCTTTTTTCCGACCCTCGGAACCTTACATCCCATCGTTGGTTTTGTGACTGCGGAGGCAGCGACGCCCCCCCCGACTTGAGGCCGGCAATGCCGGCCAGCTGCCTCCGCACCTCAATCTCGATGATGCAGACTTCCGGGCGGGCCAATGGCCCGCCCGCTTCCTTTGCGCTGGGATCTGCGCGCATGGAAAAGCCCGGCGGAAGCTGCCTCCGCCGGGCTCTATCCTCGTCCGGGGCGGCTCAGTAGCGCGGGTCGCCGTTGTCCCAATAGTACCGGCCGCTGCGGCCATCGTAATAGTAGTAGCGTCCGGCGCGCTGGTCGTAATAGCGGCGGTGCTCGCCGCAGCCGCCCACGTCCGCGCAGCCTTTGGCCGCTCCGATCGCCGCGCCCGCGGCCCCGCCGATCAGGGCGCCAGTCGCGGCGTTGCCCGAGCCGGTGTTGTTGCCGATGATCGCGCCCGCCACCGCGCCGATGGCGCCGCCGGCGAGGGCGCTGTTCTGCACATGCGGGTCGCTGGAGCAGGCGCTGAGCAGCGCCGCCGTGGCCGCAAGGCCGATCCATTTGGTCGTCATCTTGACCTCCCTCAAAGGTGCGGTCTGAACGGCGGGCCAAGCGAACCGTTCCGGCCAAGCTGGGAACTGGCCCACCTTGGCGCCGTTAAGGCTTCGAGGTCTGCACCATCGCCTTATCAACAGAACCGACGAAGGAGACCGGCGATGCGACTGTTTCCGCGCCGTAAACACGAACCCGTCCCGGCGGGGCCGAGCCAGGCGGACATCAAGCGCGCCTATGAGCGTGGGCGCGAAGACGAGCGCTCGCGCCGCCACAGCCATCCGATCCTCGGCCTGATCATCGCCGCCGCGGCGGTCATCGGGATCGGGGCCATGTACCTGGGCTTCCACGAGGGCTCGTTCTCGAGGGCCGGCCAGGTGGTCGACACCCATCTCGCCGTCGCCGCCGACACCACCCAGGTCGCGAGCCAGACCGCGGCGCAGAAGGTCGCCGACGCGGGGAGCGCGGCCCACGCGGCCGGCCAGACCCTCAGCCAGAACGACCAGCAGTCCAGACAACAGTGAGCGTCGGAGGGGCACAAGATCTCGTAGACGCGCCGCCGCCGGCGGTTCGGCTGCGCAAGGTCGAGTTCGTGGTCAACCCGCGCGCCGGCCATGCCGGGCCGGACGCCGCGGCCGAGATCGAGAAGACCGCCAGCGCCTTCGGCCTCGCCTATCGCGTTCGGACGCTGGGCCCGGGCGACTTCGAGAGCGTGCTCCGCGAAGCGGTCGACAGCGCCCCCGACCTCCTCGTCACCGTGGCCGGCGACGGCACCGCCCGCGCGGCCGCCAGTCTCTGCGGTCGGGACGGCCCGCTGGTGGCGCCGCTCGCCGGCGGCACCATGAACATGCTCCCGCACGCCCTCTACGGACCCGCCGACTGGAAGACCGCCCTGCACGACGTGCTCCAGAACGGGGTCGAGACGCCGGTTTCCGGCGGCGAGGTCGACGACCGCCGCTTCTATGTGGCCGCCATACTGGGCGCGCCGGCGCTCTGGGCCGAGGCGCGCGAGGCCGCGCGGATGCACCAGTTGCAGCTCGCCCTGCGCAAGGCGCACAACGCTTGGCGGCGCGCCTTCTCGCACCGGCTGCGGTTTTCCCTGGACAGCGGACTCAGCGATAAGACCCTGGCCCTGATCCTGATGTGTCCCCTGGTGTCCAAGGCCATGGACGGAAACGACTGCGCCCTGGAGGCCACCGCCCTGGACCCCCACGGCGTGGCCGACGCCCTGCGCATCGGCGCGCGCACCGTGCTCAGCCGGCTGGTGGGCGACTGGCGCAACGACGCCGCCGTCGAGGTGTCGCGCTGCCGGGAAGGCCGGGCCTGGACCAGCGGCTCGCATATGCGCGCGATCCTGGACGGAGAGCCGACCCGCCTGCACAAGCAGGTGGATATCCGCTTCCTGCCCGTGGCCTTCCGCGCTCTGGCGCCGCCGCGGGGCCCCGCCGCCGAGGCCGGGCCGCCGCCATTACCATCCGGATCGTCCACATCTCGGACATCCATTTCGGTTGCGAGAACGAGGCGGCGCTTCGGGCGGCGCACGATTTCATCGCAGGCGATCCGCCCGACCTGGTGGCGCTGACCGGCGACATCACCCAGGCCGGCTATCCACGCGAGTTCGCCGCCGCCCAGGCGTGGCTGGGAACCCTGCCGTGCCCGCACATCTCCACCCCCGGCAATCACGACACGCCCTATTGGAGCGTGCTCGGGCGCCTGACCGCGGCCTTCAAATCCTATGGCCGCTACATAGGGCCGGAATCCTTCGGGACGGTGTCGCGGCCCGGGCTGGAAGCGGTCGCCTTCAACTCCGCCCGGGGCGTCCAGCCCCGGCTCAACTGGTCGAAGGGTCAGGCGCGTCGGGACGATGCGATGGAGGTACGCCGGCGGCTGTCGGGCGCCGAGGGCCTGAAGGTGGCGATCTGCCATCACCCGTTGATGGAGGTGACCGGCGGGCCGATGACCGGCCGGGTCTGGGGCGGCGCCCGGGCCTCGCGCATCCTGGCCGAGGGCGGTGCGGACCTGGTCCTGACCGGCCATGTGCACATGCCCTTCGCCCACGCCCTGCCCTTCGGCGACGGCCGGACCTATGCGGTCGGCGCCTCGACCCTGTCGCTGCGCGAACGGGGCTGCCCGGCGGGATTCAATGTGATCGAGGCGGACGACGCCTGCATCCGCATCACCGCGCAGGGCTGGATCGGCGCCCACTTCGAACCGCAGCGGAGCTGGGGCTTCGACCGGCGTCAGACGACGGCCGACGCGGTCTTCCGGAAGGCTCCGAGCGCCGCCAGCGTCGCCTGAGTCCGACCGCAAGGATCGGGTCGCCGCCAGCCGGCGCGAGTGGGACTCTGACGGCGCTGTCCAAGGAGCCCCGTCATGACCTTCCGCATCCTGGGCCTGGAGCCCGAACCGTTCGCCCCGCTGTTCGACCTCGACGACGAGGCGCTGCTGGCGCGCAACGTCCACCGCTTCGTGGCCGACGAGCCGCATTCGGCGCCCTGCCGCGTCACCCTCGATGACGCCGATCCCGGCGAGCGCCTCCTGCTCATGAACTATCAGCACCAGCCGGCCGTCTCGCCGTTCCGCGCCTCCGGCCCGATCTTCGTGCGTGAGACCGCGCGCCGGAGGTTCGACCAGCCCGGCCTCGTGCCGCCGGCGCTCACCCGCCGCGCGCTCTCGGTCCGGGCCTATGACGGTCAGGCGATGATGGTGAAGGGCCAGGTCGCCGCCGGCGCAGAGGTCGGCGGGCTCCTGGAGACCTGGTTCCAGGACGACGAGGTGACGGAAATCCACCTGCACTACGCTGCGCGCGGCTGCTTCGCCGCGCGGGTGGTCAGGGCGTGAGCCGGGAAGGTTTCCCCTCTCCGGAGCCGGAGAGGGGAAGCCGGCTTCCTAGACTGTGGGTCCGCGACCCCTGGCCAGGTGCATGACCAGGGAGACCACGAACAGCACGAGGAAGACGTAGAACAAGAGCTTGGCGATGCTGGCGGCCGCGACATAGACGCCGGTGAAGCCAAGCGCCGCGGCGATCAGGGCGATCACCAGGAAAATCAGCGCCCATCTGAGCATGATCGTTCTCCCTTGGGCCGTGCGCCCAGAGGCGGGAACGTCCACGGGGGATCGCCGTTCCGGCGAAGCTCAGGGCTGGGGGTTCGGCCTGAGCCGAATTCAGGCCCGTCCGACGCTGGCGTACTCGAAGCCCCGACCGCGCATTTCGTCGGGCCGATAGATGTTGCGCAGATCGACCACCGCCGGCCGGCGCATGAGCTGCTTGACCCGGTCGAGGTCGAGCGCCCGGAACTGGTCCCATTCGGTCATGATCACCAGGAGGTCGGCGCCCTCGACGGCGTCATAGGGGCCCGACCGGAACTCGACGTCCGGCAGCAGCTTGCGCGCCTCTTCCATGCCCTCCGGGTCGAAGGCCTGGACCTTGGC
>CAZTMF010000180.1:0-6557 GCA_964614675.1 uncultured Caulobacteraceae bacterium
GAGGCTGGAGCCCAGGATCCACACCGGCACCTTCGAGCCATAGCCAGGCACGGCGCGGACCGCCTGGCCCGGCTGGGGGTCGTCCAGGAAGGCCATCAGCTCCAGCACATCCTGCGGGAACTGGTCGACGCCGCCGGCGAGGTTCCGGCGCAGGGCGCGGGCGGTGAGCTGGTCGGTGCCCGGCGCCCGGCCGACGCCCAGGTCGATGCGGCCCGGATAGAGAGCGTCCAGGGTGCCGAACTGCTCGGCGATGATCAGCGGCGCGTGGTTGGGCAGCATGACGCCGCCGGCGCCCAGGCGGATCGTCGATGTCCCGCCACCCACATAGGCGAGGGCCACCGCGGTCGCCGCGCTGGCGATGCCGGTCATGTTGTGGTGCTCGGCCAGCCAATAGCGCCGGAACCCCAGCCGCTCGGCCGCGAGCGCCAGCTCGCGGCTCGCGCGCAGGGACTGGCCGGGGCTTCCGCCCTGCACGATGGGCGACAGATCGAGGACGGACAACGGGATCATGGAGCCCATATAGGACGCCGCCGGCCGCGCCGCCCACGGCCGGTCAGGACGGGCTTTCCCGGTCCAACGCGAAGACCACGTCGTAGAGGCCTGGATGGGCCACGCCGTATTGCCTGTTCGCCTCGAGCAGGCCTTTGGACCTCAGATGAGCGATCACGCGCTGGGCGGCGTCGTGGTCCTGGCTCTGGGCGTAGTTGACCACCCGGGTTCCATCCAGGCTGCGGTGAAGGCTGGCGGAAATCCAGCCGTCCACCTGGCTCGCGGCCCGCGCCGCCTGGGAAAGAAAGTCGATCAGCCTCTCCTGTCCGCCGTTTGGAACGTTGAAGACGTTGATCTGGGTCACGACGGACGTGTTGGCGCGGATGATGGCCATGAGGCTCTCCTGTCGAAGGGCGAGCCGCGGAGGCATGGCGCAACCTGGTCCGATACACGCGCGCCAAGCCCCCGACGGCGTCGTCGGTGGCTTGTCGCGGGTTCACCAAGCTGGTGGCACGGAGCCTCGATAGAGGGGGCGGGCTTACCGATGCCGCCCAGGTCCTTTTCGACGGTTGGACGGTATTTCGGGCCTGGCTCGCGGGCAAGGCCGAACTCGGCGACCGCGTCCCGCCCTAGATCTCCTTCCACCGCTTGAACGCGGCCACGTCCTCGGGCGTCAGGGCGTACCATTCGGGACTGACGCGGCGGTAGGCGAAGCGTCGGCGCCAGTAGGCTTCGACGCCGGCCGGGTCGTCGGTGCGGATCTCGTGTTCCAGCACCGAGCTCTTGGGGATCCAGACGAGGGGGGACCTGTCCCGACCGTCGGCGCCGCCGCTGCGGGCGAAGCGGCGCAGGTCGTGGCAGCGGAAGAGCTGGACGACACCGTCGGCCCCGCCGGGCTCGACCCGCGCGCGGCGCCGTGTGAAGGCCGGCGGCGGGTGGGGCGGATCTGCAGCCAGAAGGGCGGCGACGTCGGCAAAGTCGGGACGCTCCGCCGCCCAGCGCTTCAGGTGGGCGAGGAGGCTGGCCCTCCGGCCGAAGTGGTGGCGGACGGTGGACGGCGAGGGCGCCGGCGAGGTCTGCTGGTAGATGTTGAGCTCGTCCACGGTCGGGCAATGGCCGAGCCGCCGCGTGGCGATCGCGAGCTGCTCGAGCAGCACCTCCGGGTCGGCCTTGCCCTGGCGTTCGTTGGGCTCGAAGCCTGCCTCCCTCAAGGCCTCGCTCCACCTCGCCCAATAGACGCCGCGCCAATGGTGCGCCGAGAGCCCGGTCCAGGACTCGAACAGCTGGCTGCCCGGCGAGCGGTCGATCTCGGCGGCCAGGCTCCTGATCTCCGCGATGATCTGTTCCCGCGTCATGGCGCTGGTATAGGCCCCTCCCGGCGCCGATTAGGGCGGCGCGAAGCCCCGTGCGGCTCGCGCCTCGGGCGTAGCCACTGGCCTTTGGCCCGTTTCATGCGTTAGCTGCGCAGCATGGGGATTTTCGACCGCCTGGGAGTCATGGGGACGACCGACGCTGGCAAGGCGTTGAGCTCGGCGCATGAGCATTTCCAGAGCCGGATCAACACCCACGGCCACTTCGGCCGGGCCCTGATCGAGAGCCTCGCCGAGACCTGCCGCAACCATCCCAACATCGTGGGCGTGGCGGTCGGCGTGATGGTCGAGCAGTTCCTGGTGCACGAGAAACACCATCACGATCAGGTCGAGGCCGAGAAGGTCGAGGCCGAGCGCAACGGACACGCCCCGCCGGCCCCCAAGCCCTTGCCGCGGGCCGCCCCGCACCACACGCCGCACCACCTGCTGCGCTTCTCGCGCATCCGCCCGGTCCGCATCGCCATGGAGGTGTTCGGGGCCCTGGTGCTGCTGAAGTTCAGCACCGGCGTCGCGCACGTCTTCTCGCGCAAGAAACATGGCCGCGGGAGCCTGGGGACGGTGGCCAGGATCCGCCTGTTCAGCGGGACCTTCGCCGTCTACTTCACCGCCAGGGCCTTGAAATCCCACAAGGTCAGCTCGCTCAGGAACGGCCTTGCCGTCTTCTTCGGGACACACGCCCTGAAGCCCCTGATGCGGCCCGACTACAGCCGCCCGCCGCCCGAGCCGCCGAGGCCGGCCTCGGAGGACGGCCATGGCTTCGCCCTCTCCCAGGAAATGCATCCGCCCGAGCAGGACTCGCGCCTGTTCCACTGACCCGCGGGTCGATCAGAGGAACGGCGCGCCCGCCCTCGCCGTGGGGTCGCCGGCCCCGAAGGTCTCCAGCTCGTCCTTCGCGAAGTGCGGCGACGTCTCGAGCTCGGGCTTGTCCAGGGGCACGACGTAGCCGTTCTTCTCGGTGTGGTACTCGAGCACCGACCAGGGCAGCGGATGAAACCGGTCCCCGATCCCAAGGAAGCCCCCGAAAGCCAGGAGGGCGTAGCGGACCTGGCCGGACGCCTTGTCGATGGAAAGGTCCTCGATATGCCCGATCCGTTCGCCGGCGCGGTTGAACACGGGCGTGCCTTTCACCCGGCTGGCGGTGATCAGGGCGTGACTCGCAGCGGCGTCGGTCATGGCCGATCTCCCTGGCGCGGACTGCGCATCGATCGGATGTAGAACCGGTGATGTGAGACCGCGTTCCGAACTCACTCGGTCCGGCGACTCTTCTCCCATCGGGCGCCGCTGGCAAGACGCCAGGGCTTGGCCCTGGGATGTCAGAGGATGAAGTCGGTGCTCTGCAGATTGACGTTGCCGGCGATCCAGATCTCGGAGTCCGGCGTGGCGTCGTTGTTCACATAGAGATCGACCACGGTCCGGTTGTGGACCGCGTCGTAGTGGAACAGCAGGTCCTGGAAGTGGGTCGAGCTGGGCGTGGTCCGGAAGTGGAACGCCTCGTCGGCGGGCGTCGCGGTGTTGGCGTCGATCAGTCTCAGGTCGATCTGATCCTGGCCTTGCACGAAGTCGTTGATGGTGTCCGGGGCGGCGACGGTGCTGTCGCCGACCGCCTGGAACACGAAACGGTCGTTGCCGGTCCCGGAGGTCAGGCTGTCCTGGCCGGGGCCGCCGATGAGGAAGTCGTTTCCGCCGCCGCCGCTCAGGGTGTCGTCGCCGACGCCGCCATTGAGGGTGTTGCTCGTCGCGCCGCCGGTGAGGGTGTCGCCCTGTGGCGAGCCGATCAGGTTCTCGATCGAGACCAGGGTGTCGTGCCCGCCGCCGCCGGTGTTCTGCGAGCCGACGACCGTCAGGTCGACGGTCACCGACGTGGCCGCGTTTGCATAGGACGCCGTGTCGGATCCGGTTCCGCCGTTCAGGGTCTCGTCGGCGACGGTGCCCTGCAGGGTGTCGTTTCCGTCGAGGCCCATCAGGGTGGTGTTCGCCGAGGTCCCGATGATGGTGTCGGCCAGATGCGTGCCGTTCACCGTCTGCTGGGTGGCGTTCGAGATCGTCCCGGTCTTGGCGTAGCCGACGGCCAGCTGGGCGTTGAGCAGGCCCGCGCCGTTGGTCGTGTCCGGCCCGGCCGCACCCATGTCCGTCGCGGAGTCCGTGATCAGGTTCTTGATGTCGGCTGGCGTCAGCGCGCCGTTCGCCGAAAGCATCAGGGCCGCGACGGCGGCCGCATCGGGCGCCGCGGCCGAGGTGCCGTAGAAGTTCGGGGAGGAATCCGCGTCGCCGTCGTCGGATCCGAAGAAGCTGGTGTTGCCCCCGTCGACGGCCGTGAACGCCACCGAGTGGCTGTAGGGCGTCGTCAGCAGCTTGCCGTCCTCGTCATAGAGGAACTTGTCGGTGAGCCGCGAGCTGTAGTTCTCGAGCACCGGCGGCGAGACGCCGAACGCAGGCGTGCTTGCATAGCTCGCCGCGCCGATGGCCATCGCGCCCGTGGCGGCGGCGTGCCCGTAGAAGGTGCCCTTGTTGAGGTTGCCGGCCGGCGAGGTGAAGGAGACGTTCTGGCCGTTCGCCAGGGCCATGAGCCTGATCTCGGACGGCGCCGGTCCGCTGTGGAGGCCGACGCGCAGGTAGTAGGTCCCGCCCGCGCCGCCGGAGACCCCAAGGACCTCGACGGGATCGCCGCCGATGTTGTTCGAGATCGCGTTGAGATAGACGGTCGCGCCCGTCTGGTCGGTGAGGAACAGGTCCAGGTCCGCGGTGGCGCCCGCGCCCCCGGCCGAGGCGCCGGGGTTGGCCCACTGCAGCACGAAGACCTCGTTCGCCGCCAGGGTGACGGGGATGTAGTCCTGGCCGGGCGCGAAATTCATCAGGGTGGTGGTCTCGCCGCCGCCGCCATAACTGGCGCCGTTCACCCAGGCGTGCTCGTAGCCGGTGGCCTGGCTGCCGTTGGCGTTGTTTCCCGCGGAGCTGAAGTAGCTGACCCCCAGGTTGGCCGCGGTGTCCACGGCCTGGGCGATCGGGCCCTCCTGATAGCTCAGCTCGGCGTAATAGATGACGTCGTCGGTGATCACCTTCGCGCCGTCGTTGGCCAGGGCCAGGATGTGCTGGGCGAAGGCGGCCTGGTTGTTGTAGGCGGAATTGAACTCGATCGCCGCCCCGGGCGCGAGGTCGTGGACGAGCTGGGCCATGGCCCGGCCTTCGTCCGTGGTGCCACCGGTCGGGTCGTAGCGGATCCGGATGCCCGCCGGCAGATCGCCGCTGGCGATGTCGGCGGCGTAGCTGCCGTGGCCGCTGGTGTTGAAGGAGTCGGAGAGGACGCCCACCGTCACCCCGGTTCCGTCGACGCCATAGTTGGTGCGCGCGAGGTTGGCGTATTCGGCGGTGTCCGCCTGGGTGGTCACCGAGCCGGCGTTGAGCATCATGCCGGACGCCCTGGCGAGGCCGATATCGTCCGACGTGCTGGCCGTGGGGCCCGTGAGCACGTCGTGCAGGGCGCCGAGCTTGCTGACCGCGATCGTGCCCGAGACCAGGCCCTGGGAGGCGTCCGCGTTCTGCAGCCCGGCCTTTTCCAGGGCCGGCAACAGCGAGGCGCCGTCGCCGTTCTTGGCGACCACGTCGATGTTGACATAGGTGGTCTTGCCCACCGTGACGACCGAGTTGGGCAGCAGGGTCGTGGCGTTCGAGAACGCCTGGACGCCGGCTGCGAAGCTGGCCGTGCTCATCCCCGTGGGGCCTTGGACGGGAGTGCTCTGGAGGTAGAGCTTGCTCAGCTCCGAGTCGAAGACCGACAGCGTGCCGGACTTCATCTCGCTGGTGACCCAAGCCACCCCCGCCGCGGCCGGGCTGGTCGCCGAGATCCCGACGAGCGGAGCGCTCGCGGCGCTGGAGCCGCCAGGGCCAGTCGACCCATCGCCGACGGAAATCGCACTCGCGGTTCTGACGGAATAGACCATGCTCGCCCCTCCGGTTGACTGACCATAACTTGGGCGAGAGAGGCGGGCCACAGGGTACCCGCCCACGGTTGTGCAGGTGGTGGAATCGCGCCGGAGCGTTCGCTGAAGCGATCGTCAGGTCCTTGGAAGGACGTTGGACGGCGGAGACGTTTGGACCAGCGCGCCCAGAGCACCGGCGCAGGCCTCGAGCCGCCAGGCTGGGCTCGATGCGTCTTCTGGTCGGCTTGGCAAGGCGGCCTGTCCGGTGCAAAACCCTGTTCAGAATGTAAGGGGGACTGAGAGTCCCGACCGGGGGGGGTCAACGTCATGCGCATCCAATCTCGCCTGCTCCTCCGCTTGCTTGTTCCCGCATCCCTGCTGCTGGGGATGGGGGCTGAAGCCGGCGCTCAGGAAACCCACGACCACATGAACATGGCCATGCCTGCCCAGGCGCCGGCTTCGGCGGCGGTCCACTGGTCGCGCTGGTCGGATCCGGCGTCCTGGCCTGACGGCAAGGTCCCGGGCGCCGGCGATGCGGTGACGATCGGCCGGGACCGGGACATCGTGCTCGATGTCACGCCGCCGGCGCTGCGCAGCCTGACGATCAGCGGCAAGCTCAGCTTCTCGGACGATCGCGATCTCGAGCTGACGACCGACTGGATCTACCTGCCGGGCGGCGAGCTGGATATCGGCAGCGAGGCCAAGCCCTACACGCACAAGGCGACGATCACCCTGACCGACACCGTCCCCGGTGAAGACATCAACACCATGGGCGACCGCG
>CAZTMF010000181.1:0-6512 GCA_964614675.1 uncultured Caulobacteraceae bacterium
CATAGCGGGGCATGAGGTCGTCCTTCAGGTGCGCCGCGCCCCGGTCCAGGGTGATGGACTCCATGCCGCGATGGGCGCCGATCAGGATGGTCCCGCCCGGGGTCTCGTAGACGCCCCGCGACTTCATGCCGACGAAACGGTTCTCCACCAGGTCCAGGCGGCCGATCCCGTTGTCGTGGCCGAGCTGGTTCAGCCTGGTGAGCAGGGCGGCCGGCGACAGCCGCTGGCCGTCGATGGCCACCGCATCGCCCCGCTCGAAGTCGATGGTGATGACGGTCGCCCTATCCGGCGCCGCCTCCGGCGCGATCGTGCGCTGGTAGACGAACTCCGGCGGCTCGACGGCCGGGTCCTCCAGCACCTTGCCCTCGGAGGACGAGTGCAGGAGGTTCGCGTCGACCGAGAAGGGGGCTTCGCCGCGCTTGTCCTTGGCGATGGGGATCTGGTTCTTCTCGGCGAAGTCGATCATCGCCTCGCGGCTCTTGAAGTCCCATTCCCGCCAGGGCGCGATGATCCGGATTCCGGGCTCCAGGGCGTAGTAGCCGAGCTCGAAACGGACCTGGTCGTTGCCCTTGCCGGTGGCCCCATGACAGACGGCGTCCGCTCCGACCTTGCGGGCGATGTCGATCTGGGTCTTGGCGATCAGCGGCCGGGCGATCGAGGTGCCGAGCAGATAGACGCCCTCGTAGAGCGCATTGGCCCGGAACATCGGGAAGACGTAGTCGCGGACGAACTCCTCGCGCAGGTCCTCGATGAAGATGTTCTCCGGCTTGACCCCCATCAGCAGCGCCTTCTTGCGCGCCGGTTCGAGCTCCTCGCCCTGGCCGAGGTCGGCGGTGAAGGTCACCACCTCGCAGCCGTATTGCTCCTGCAGCCACTTCAGGATGATCGAGGTGTCGAGCCCGCCGGAATAGGCGAGCACGACCTTCTTGGGCGCAGCCAGGTCGGCCATGGGAATTCCTTATCGAGAGTCGCGCGCCTTAAAGGGCAAGGGGGCGTTGCGATCAAGGGCGGGGCGGCGCAAACCCATCGCCAGCGACGGAGGGCGACTTTGGATATCGTGCACGCCGGGCGCATGAGCTGGGGCGAGAACCTCGCCGCCCACCGCCAGGGCGGACTGGCCCACAAGCTGCTGTTCGAGGGCGACGAGGCCTCGCCGGACAATTACGCCTGGGTGATGGCCGACGAGAAGTCGGACTATTTCTCCCCGCGCCACCGGCACGCCTGGGACCAGGTGCGGCTGTGCATCTCGGGCTCCATCCCGATCGCCAGGGACCTCCGCGTGGACGCCGGCGAGATCGGCTATTTCCCGGAGGGCGTGCCCTACGGGCCGCAGGAGGGCGGGCCGGACCGACTGACCTTGGTGCTACAAATCGGCGGATCCAGCGGCCTCGGCTATCTTTCGGCCCGGCAGCTTCGCGACGCGCGCGCCGAACTCGCCGAGGTGGGCGTGTTCGAAGGCGGCGTCTTCAAGCGCACCAAGGGCGGGGGCAAGGCCAACCTCGACGCCTACGAGGCCATCTGGCGCCATGTGACCGGCCGGCCCATCGACTATCCCAAGGCCCGCTTCAAGACCCCGATCATCGTCCGGCCGGACGGCTTCGCCTGGCGGCCCGAGGTCCAGTCGCCGGGGGTCTCGACCAAACGTCTCGCGGTCTTTCCGGAGCGCGGCCTGGAGCTTTCGCTCCTGGCCCTGGAGCCCGGCGCGACCTGGTGGTTCGGGCCGACGCCGCAGCGGCTTCTGGTGTTCGTCCGCTCCGGCGACGGACGGCTGCAGGGGGAGCACTATGAGACCTGGTCCGCCGCGCGCATCGAGCCCGGCGAGGCGGTCGAAATCGCCGGGGGCGCGCCCACCGAGGTCCTGGTGATCAGCCTCGCGCTGATCGCCGATCTGGCCCTCTAAGCTTCACCAGGGCTTGGCTCGCCCGGATTTCGCCTTACATGCGCGCATAAGAGCTGCCTTGGACGCGCGCCACGGCCGTGCGTTTGCATCCTCGGCCCCCAACCGGACACTTCCGAAAAGGCCCCACGAGTTTGAGACTTCTGGTCGCGTCCTTCCTGTGCCTCGCGCTGGGATCAGCTTCGCCGGCCCTGGCGCAGGGCCGGGCGGACTTCGACGACTTGTCGCGGGCCTGGGCGCACGTGAACTACGAGATCAAGGATCCGCGCGCCGAGGCGGCCGCGGCGCGCGACCTGGAGGCCCAGGCCGAAGCCATGGCCAGGAAGAATCCGGGCCGGGCCGAGCCCCTGGCCTGGCAGGCCCTGGCCCTGCTCTGCGAGGCCGACGCCCGGCACAACTTCTCCTCGCTCCAGCTGGCCGGCCACGCCCGCGCCCTGCTCGAGCGCGCCGCCGCCATCGATCCCAACGCCCTGGGCCCGGGGGTCATCTACGCCAACCTGGGCTCGCTCTACGCCGAGCTGCCCGGCTTTCCGGTGAGCTTCGGCGACGCCCGGAAGGCGCGCGTCTATCTCGACAAGGCCCTGGCGGCGAACCCGAGCGGACTGGATTCCAACTATTTCCACGGCGACTTCCTCTATCGCCAGGGACGGCAGGCCGAGGCGATCGACGCCCTGCAGAAGGCGATCCAGGCCCCGTCCCGTCCCGGCCATGCCCTGGCCGACCGCGGCCGCAAGTGGGAGGCGGGCCAGCTGATCGACAAGATCCGGCGCAAGGAGAAGATCACCGACGCCGCCGCCGACCCCCGCGGAAAGCCGAGCTAGGCTCTCAAATATCCGCTCATCCCGGCGAAGGCCGGGACCCAGGACAGATCTGAACCTGGTCATCAGCAACAGGGCGCCGCGATGCCGCCGAGAATACTTGCTTCGAGCCGGCGTCACTTGTCCTGGGTCCCGGCCTTCGCCGGGATGAGCGGTGGGGTTTGTAGGCCGGCTAGGCGGCCAGCCGATCGGCCGTTAAACGTCCCCCATGGCTGAAGCTGCGATCAGGATCGGAGTCGCGGGGGCGCTCGGACGCATGGGCCGGGTGGTGGCGGGTCTCGTGCGCGAGCGGCCGGACCTGGAGCTCGTCGCCCTGTTCGACCGCCCGGACGCCGCGGGCCAGGCCCTGGACGGAGCCGTGCTGACCGACGCCCAGACCGCGCTCGGCCTCTGCGACGTGGTCATCGACTTCTCCACGGGCGCCGCCTCGGCGGCCCTCGCGCGTCTGACCGGCGGACGGGGCGGCGTGGCGCTGGTGATCGGCTCGACCGGCCTGTCCCAGGACGAGGAACGCGCGGTCCAGGATGCTTCCGCCCGCATCGCCATCGTCAAGTCCGGCAACTTCTCGCTGGGCGTGAACCTGCTCCTGGGCCTGGTCCGCCAGGCCGCGAAGGCGCTGCCCGCCGACTACGACATCGAGGTGTTCGAGGCACACCACCGGCGCAAGGTGGACGCGCCCTCCGGCACCGCCCTGATGCTGGGCCGGGCTTCCGCCGAGGGGCGCGGCGTGGACCTTGGCGCTGTCTCCGAGCGCGGCCGCGACGGCATAACCGGACCGCGGGGGCCGGGCGCCATCGGATTCTCGGTGATGCGGGCCGGCGGCATCGTGGGCGAGCACAGCGTGGTCTTCGCCGCCGAGGACGAGATCGTCACCCTGGCCCATTCCGCCCGTGACCGATCGCTGTTCGCCAGGGGCGCGCTCGAGGCGGCGCGCTGGGCCGCGGGCCGGCCGCCCGGCCTCTACGACATGATGGACGTGCTGGGCCTCGCCGAAGGCTAGGGCTTGGCCTTCTTCGGGATCGCGGCCGCTTCCTCGGGGGTCAGGCGCGTGATGCTCTTGATGAAGCAGGCTTCCTTCGCACCGTGGTCGTTGACCTTGAGGTCCAGGTCGATCGGATTGCAGATCAGATCCGATCCCCCGGCCGGTTCGAGCACCAGGAAGTTGCCCTCATAGGGCAGCGAAGAGCAGCGGTGGGCCAGGTCGATCCGGTAGAAGGTGCTCACGCCCACGCGGGCGTAGATGCGTCGGTCGCCGTCCGGCCGGGTGCTCGACAGCATGCTCATCTGAAAGCAGTTGTCGTGGCTGGTCTGGGCGGCGGCGGGCGGGGCCGTCGCCAAGAGCGCCGTCGCGGCGCCGGCCAAAAGGTAAAGGGCACGGATCATCCTGGCCTCCTCATGCGCCCAACCCCACCTTGTCCAGTATGTCAGAGCCCGCGCCACGCGCCAGGGTTCATGACCCTTGCGAAGGCCAGGGCTCCGGCGGCGCGCCGGGGCTGACCCGCGCCACCTGGCGGAAGGCAGGCGCCGGCATCCCCAGGCGACGGCGCAGCTCCATCAGGGCGAAGCCGATGGCGGCGGCCCGGCCGTTCCACAGGCGTGCGGGCGACAGGTCCGGCCGGGCCCAGGGCGTGAAGGGATTGCCGCGGCTGTAGGCCCAGATCTCCAGCCGCATCGAAGGGCGCGCGCTGGGCCGCCGGGCGTGGAAGCCATAGGTGTCCGCCACCACCAGGGTATTGGCTGGCACGGCGAAGCGCTTGGGCTTGGCGGACCTCAGCCTGGACATCTCGGCCTTGGTGATGCGGAAGGCGCCGCCCTTCTTGCGCGTCTTCGGATCGGACGCGCGGATGCTCAGGCGCCGCTCCCAGACCTCGCGGCGCGCGGTGCGCAAATGCGAGCCCGGGACATAGGTGAAGGGCCCGTCCTCCTCGGCCACGTCCTCCAGGAACAGCCAGGCCTTCATGGTCGGATGGAAGGTGTCTATGTGCATCGAGGTCTGGGGGTCGGTCTGGCCCTCATCGACCTGGGTGAAGATGGTCTGGATGAACACCAGGGGCTCCGAGTCGAAGCTCCCGACATAGCGGGTCAGGCCGTGGAAGGCCGGGTGCTCCAGCAGCTGGCGGCAGGCGGGGAGGCGCTTCAGCAGCTCCGGCGTCAGCGGGATGCGACGGGTGATGGCGTCGCCTTCCTTGAACTCGCCGGCAATGGCCGTGAGCTGACGGATCTCGGCGCCCAGCAAGGCGAAGCTCTCGCTTGGCAGCAGATCGCGTTTGACCACATAGCCGTCCCGGGCGAAGGCGATCCTATCTGCGGCGGGGATCAGACCCTCCAGCCGCCGGCGTCTCCCCTCCGTGAGCCGATGCGCCAGCCGGCCGCGCCAGACCGCGAAGCCGCGGCGGTTGAGCGTCCGCCCGCCCAGAATCGGGTTCGGCCAGTAGGACTTCTCGCCGGAGAACACCTGCGCCAGCCACCAGGGCAGGAGCAGCCATCGCAGCGCCGACAAGGCTTTCGATATGACCGAACGGGCGCCCATGGGCGTCTTATCCGCGCCGCGGCCGACACGGTCCAGCCTTTCAGGCGTCCGCGAGGACGGGTGAGGGGCCGCGGCGGGTCGCCCAGACGGCGATGGCCGCGGCGGCGGTCAGGGCGACGGCGGCCATGAAGAAAGGCGAACCCTGGGGCAGGAGCGGGGCGTGGGCCGCGCCGGCACGGGGGATCGAGGCGCTGAAGGCCCCGGTGAACAGCAAGGGGCCGATGACCTGGCTGAGCGACTGCAGCGAGGCGCTGGCGCCGGCAAGACGTCCCTGCTCGCTCGGGCCCACCTGCCGGCTCATAAGGGCCGACCAGGCCGGTCCGCCAACCGCGCCCAGCGAGGTGAGCGGCACACCGAGCCAGAAGGCCGCGCCGGTCGGCGCCAGGCCATAGGCGCAAAGGCCGCAGACGGTCAGGGCCGCGCCGACCATCATGCACCTGCGCTCGCCCAGATGTCGGACCGCCTGGGCCACCAGGAACGCCTGGACCACCAGGCCCGCCATGGCCGCGACGGTCATGAACAGTCCGACTTGAGGCGAATTCCAGCCGTACCAGTGGTCGGTGTAGAGTACGAGGATGTTGTTGGGGCCGAGCTGGGCGAAGGAGAGCAGGAAGCTCACCGCCAGCATGCCGACGAGGGCCGGATAGGTGCGCGCCAGGCCGTAGAGGGCGCCGATCGGGTTCAGCCGCCAGAGCTCGATGGGCGCGCGCCGGTCGCGGTGCAGGGATTCCGGCAGAACGAAGAGGCCGTAGAGGAAGTTGGTCAGGCTCAGCGCCGCGGCCGCCCAGAACGGCGCGTGGGGCCCAAGCACGCCGAGCAGGCCCCCGAGGCCCGGGCCGATCATGAAACCCACGCTGAAGGCCGCGCCGATCAGGCCGAAGCTTGCGGCGCGCTTCTCGGGCGGGGTGATGTCGGCGAGGTAGGCCATGGCCGCCGGGATGCTGCCCGCGCAGGCGCCCGAGATCAGCCGCCCGATCCAGAGCACCGTCAGGTTGGGGGCGAGCGCCATCAGCAGGTAGTTCATGCCCATGCCGCAGTTGGAGATCAGGATCACCGGCCGGCGGCCGAAGCGGTCCGACAGGGCGCCCTGCACCGGCGAGGCCAGGAGCTGCATCAGCGCCCAGCTCGAACCGAAGACGCCCACGTAGAAGGAGGCGTCCACCCGCTTCATATGACCCACGCTGGCGATCAGGAGCGGCATCACGGGGATCACGATCCCGATGGCCAGGGCGTCGAGCACGATGGTGATGAAGATGAAGAAGGTCGC
>CAZTMF010000182.1:0-6505 GCA_964614675.1 uncultured Caulobacteraceae bacterium
GCCCGCGCGCGTCGTCCGGATGGGTCCTCAAGGCTCTGCGCATGAGGCCATGCTAGCGGGCGAAGGCCGGCCCGCGCCAGGGCGTCAGCTTGTCTTGGCGTTGATCGCCGCGGCGATCGCGTATCCGATGGAGACCGCGAGCAAACAAAGCGCGACCGAGCCCACCACATTGAGGCCGGCGCGCAGGTAGTGGCCGTCGCGCATGAGGTCCAGCGTCTGAAGGCTGAAGGACGAGAAGGTCGTGTAGCCGCCGCAGATCCCGACCATCACGAACAGGCGCACGTCATTGCTGACGAATACTTTCCCGCCGGGTCCCGTGAGTGCGCCGAAGAAGCCGATCACGAACGAGCCAAGGACATTGATGATCAAGGTGCCCCAGGGGAAATGCGCCCCGAGCCACGAAGCGACGAGGTTCGTGCTCGAGTAGCGGGCCATGCTGCCGAAGGCGCCCCCGAGCGCGATCCAGAGATAGGTCATCACCGCCTTGAGTCCTTCACCGCCCGCCCGCGAGAACTAAAGGGCCCGACGAAAGGCGGAGGTCAATCCTGTGGAGGCATCCATCGCGACTTGCCGCCTGGGGGTGTTTCATGTCTGAAACAAACTTCACCATACGAAAGGCAGATCGCAGCCAACCACGAAGGTTCTGGCGTGTTCTTGAACTTGCTAAGACAACATTAAATCGTACTAAGGTCTGCGATGGTATTGCGAATTTAGCATTGCGCTTTCTTGAATTCGATCTTATTGGCGTCTGAAAGCTCAGATGGAGAACCATGATGTCGGAGTCAGAAGGGGCATTGCGCCAGCTGGTCGCTCAAGTGGCCGCTGCCTATTTCTCGAACTCGCATGTGAATCCTTCGGAGATTCCCAATGTGATCAGTCAGATCGCGGCCAGCCTGGGCGGCGTCAATGACGGCGCGGGGCAGACAGCCGCAGAGGAGGCCGCGGCCTCTGGGCCGAAGCTGTCTCGCGCACAGATCAAGAAGTCGATCACGCCGGATGCGCTGGTCAGCTTTGAGGACAACAAGCCCTACAAGACTTTGCGCAGACACTTGGCCACGCGAGGCCTGTCGCCGGAACAGTATCGCGAAAAGTGGGGTCTGGCGTCAGATTACCCTATGGTTGCACCCAACTACAGTGCAGCTCGTTCTCAACTGGCCAAGAGCTTGGGCCTGGGCCAGCGGGGCCAGCAGGCCCGGCGCAAGGGCGCCGGCCGCGGCGGCCGGCGCAGCCGCGCCGAAAGCTGATCCTCGGGCGGGGCGACATCGCCCCGCCTTGCCTGCGGCTCCGTGACATCTCAGCCTCTGGGGAATCAGAGGCTGAGGCATGTCGCTGGATCCCGCACCGTCCGAGACCGATCTCGATCCCGAGGACTGGCCGGCGTTCCGCGCACAGGCGCACGCCATGCTGGATGACATCCTTGATCATGTGGCGGGCGTCCGCGACCGACCGGTCTGGCGAGCCGCTCCGGCGGAGCTTCCGCCGAGCCTCTCCGCCTCCGCGCCCAAGTCCCCAAGCCGCCTTTCCAGGATCCACGCCGATTTCATGCGGGACGTGGCGCCCTTCGGCGTCGGCAACCTGCATCCAAGGTTCATGGGCTGGGTGCATGGGAGCGGAACGGTCGTCGGCCTGGTCGCGGAGATGCTGGCGGCGGGGCTTAACGCCAACCTCGGCGGCCGCTGGCAGGCGCCGATCCAACTCGAGCGGCAGGTCGCCCGGTGGATGGCCGAACTGATGGGTCTTCCCGGCGCGGCCAGCGGCCTCTTCGTCACCGGCGCCTCGATGGCCAATTTCGTGGCCGTGCTGGTCGCCCGCACGGCCAGGCTGGGCAAGGACTCCCGGAAGGACGGCGTGGCCGCGTCGGGCCGTCGGCTCGTCGCCTATGCCTCGGCCGCGGCCCATAACTGCGTCCCTCGCGCCATGGACATGGCGGGGCTCGGCTCGGGCGCCCTGCGGCTGGTGGGGACCGACATGGCCGGCCGGATCGACGTGGCCGCCGCCGCCGCCGCCATCGCGAGCGACCGCCAGGCGGGGCTGGAGCCATTCCTCTTGGTAGGGACCGCGGGCACGGTGGATACCGGGGCCGTCGACGACCTGGCCGCCCTGGCCGAACTGGCCGCGCGCGAGGACCTTCACTTCCATGTGGACGGGGCCTGCGGGGCCCTCGGCATGATGTCGGACGAACTGAGGCCGCTGTTCGCCGGCATCGAGAGGGCTGATTCCATCGCGCTCGATTTCCACAAGTGGGGCCAGGCGCCCTACGACGCCGGTTTCGTCCTGGTCCGCGATCCCGAGAAGCACATGGCGGCCTTCGCATCGCCCGCGGCCTATCTCGGACGCGCCGATCGCGGGCTGGCGGCGGGCTCGCCCTGGCCCTGCGACTTCGGACCGGACCTCTCGCGCGGCTTCCGGGCGCTGAAGGTGTGGTTCACGCTTCGGGCCTACGGGACCCAGCGGCTCGGCGCGGTCATGTCGAACACCTGCCGGCTGGCGCGACGGCTGGCGGATCGGATCGACGCGGAGCCCGAGCTCGAACGCCTCGCGCCCGTGGCGCTGAACATCGTCTGCTTCCGCTATCTCGCTGGCGAGGACAGCGACCGTCTGAACGCGGAGCTGGTGGTCGAGCTGCAGGAATCGGGACTGGTCGCGCCATCCTCGACGAGCATTGGCGGCCGCTTCGCCATCCGCGCCGCCATCGTCGGCCACCGCACCCGCGCCGAGGACGTCGATGTCCTGGTCCAGTCGGTGCTGGACATCGGGCGAAGGCTGGCGAAGCGAACTTGACGTTCACTTCCCGGCGGTCCGTCGCCGCACCCCTGCGCGCGCCAACGGGTTTTTAAGGAGCCGGTGTTATCCAGCTTCCGATGAGCATGACCGCCAACCCTCGGCCGCAGGATCGTCGGACATCCGTCCGCGTGCCCGTGCGCCTGGACGCGCGGGTGTTTCCCGGCGACCGCAATTGCCTGGTCAGGGACCTCAGCGCCAACGGCGCGCGGATCCAGTTCGTGGAGCCGGGCGCGGGTCCTGACGAGGTGGTCCTGGTGCTCTGGGACTCCGGCCAAGCCTTCGAGGCGCAGGCGGTCTGGTGGCTGAACGACGAGATCGGCGTGCGCTTCATCCGCGCCTGCGAGCTGACCCAGCCGGCGCCGACCATGTTCCAGGAAGCCAAGGTCGCCTGGGAGCGGTCGCGGACGCCCTAACGCGCCTGAGGATAGGCGATCGAGCCGTCTTCCGAGGAATGCGCCCAGCCGTGGCGCAGGGCGAAGGTTCCCACCCCGAACACCACCAGCCCGACGACCAGTCCGGCGATGAATCCCGCGCCCGCGGCGAACCACACCGTGAGGGACGAGATCAGGGTGGCGGCGAGGACCATCACCCATTTCACCAGCAGGCTGAACTTGTGATAGGCGGCCGCGTGCACCGCGACCTCTGACGCTTCGTCGACGCTGACAAGATCATCGGCCATGGCCAGTCTCCAGCTTCCGCACTCGAACCTGATAATAATCCCCCCTGACTTTGGTTCTGGGAAATCACGACTATGAGCGCTTCCCCCGACCGCGCCGCGGAATTCCGCGCCCTGCATTCCGGACCCGGGATCCTGGTCCTTCCGAACGCCTGGGACGCGGCAAGCGCCGCCCTGATGGCCGACGCCGGTGCGAAGGCGGTGGCGACCTCCAGCGCCGCCGTCGCCTGGGCGCACGGCTATGCCGATGGCGACGCCCTGCCCACCGAGAAGCTGGTGGCGACGATCTCCGAGATCGCCCGCGTCCTGCCGGCGCCCCTGACGGCGGACATCGAAGGCGGCTACAGCGACGATCTGGAAACGCTGGCGCGCACGGTCGCGGCCGTGATCGACGCCGGCGCCGTGGGGATCAATCTCGAGGACGGCCGGCGCGATCCCGAGCTCCACGCCCGCAAGGTCGAGGCGGCGCGAAAGGCGGCCGACCGGCGCGGGGTGAAGCTGTTCATCAACGCCCGCACGGATGTCTTTCTGAAGCGGCTTCTCGAGGGCGAGGCGGCGCTGGAGGAGGCGCTCAGGCGCGCTGAGCTCTATCGCGCGGCCGGCGCGGATGGGATCTTCGTTCCCTTCGCCAATGACCCCCAGCTGATCGCGACCCTCGCCGGCGCCATCGCCCTGCCGCTCAACATCATGGGCTGGCCGGGCGTGCCCAAGGCGTCCGAACTGCAAGCGCTGGGCGTGCGGCGGCTGAGCTCGGCGACGCACCTGTTCCGCGCGGCCTTCGCGCCCCTGAAGCAGGCCATCGACGCCTATCTCCGGGACGGCGATCCCACCGCTCTGGCCCAGGCCGGCGAGGGCCTGCCGGACCTCAATGCACGGTTCCAGGCGACGGCGGCTTGAGACACGGGCCGTTTTGAAGCTGTACTGTCGAAGGCAACATGAAGCGCCGCCTTGAGAGCGGCGCAGGGAGAGGAATCACATGGCTCTGGTGTCGAAGGGGCGCGCCGTGACGGCGGCCGCGGTTCTGCTGGGCGGCCTGGTTCTGGCAGGAACGGCGCCGGCCCAGATCGTCACCTCGGGGATGTTCCCCGCCAAGTCTGACGATGTGGTCCCGGCCCTGATCGCCAAGGAGGACGCGCCGCTTTCGAAGCTGACGCCGGTGACCGACGAGATGCTGGCGAATCCGCCGGCTTCCGACTGGCTGATGTGGCGCCGGACTTACAACGGCTGGGGCTTCAGTCCGCTCGACCAGGTCAACAAGGGCAATGTGAAGGACCTGCAGATGGTCTGGAGCTGGGCCCTGGCGCCGGGCGGCATGGAGAACGTACCGCTCGTGCACGACGGAGTGATGTTCGTCCAGGGCCCGGACGAGAGCGTGGTGGCGCTGAACGCGGCCAATGGCGACCTGCTCTGGCGCTATGCGCCCACCACCACCAAGGGCGCCTTCCCGTTCAAGCGGATGATCGCCATCGAGGGCGACAAGCTGTTCGTCGCCGCCAACGGCAAGCACCTGATCGCCCTCGACATCCACACCGGAAAGCCGGTGTGGGACCAGGAGGTGGCCGGCGACGGCAGCTATACCTCCGGCCCCATGGCGCTGAACGGCAAGGTCATCATCGGCGCCTCGAGCTGCACGACCTCGCGCTGCTCGATCACCGGCCATGACGCGGCCACCGGCAAGGAGCTCTGGCGCTTCTACACGGTCGCGGCGCCGGGCGAGCCCGGCGGCGACACCTGGAACGGCATCCCTGGCGAGAACCGTTTCGGCGGCTCGGTCTGGAATTCCGGCAGCTACGACCCTGAGACCAAGCTGCTCTATTTCGGCGTCGGCCAGCCCTATCCGTGGAACGCCTACGCCCGCGGCACCAGCCCGCTGAAGCCCGGCCAGAAGAACGACACCCTCTACACCAACAACACCCTGGCGCTGGACCCCGACACCGGAAAGCTGGTCTGGCACTATTCCCACCTGCAGAACGACAGCTGGGACCTCGACTATGTGTTCGAGCGCGAGCTGATCGACCTGCCGGTGGGCGGCAAGACCCAGAAGGTCAGCCTGACCTCCGGCAAGATGGCGATCTTCGAGGGCCTGGACGCCAAGACGGGCAAGTTCCTGTTCGCCGACGACCTCGGCGTGCAGACCGTGGTCTCCAGGATCGATCCCAAGACCGGCCAGAAGACCATCAATCCCGCCGCGATCCCCGAGCTGGACAAGCCGACCTTCTTCTGCCCGCATCCGGGCGGCGCCCGGGGGCCCAGCCCCACCGCCTACGATCCGCAGACCGGCTACCTCTATGTGCCGATGCAGGACCACTGCACCGAGATGACCGCCCTGCCGTTGAAACCCGGCGAGAAGACCGAGACCTCGAAGTTCACCCTGATGCTGAAGCCCGGGTCGGACGGGAACATCGGCCGGCTGGTGGCCGTGGACCTGAACACCCGCACCACCGCCTGGCAGCACCGGGAGCGGTCGCCGCAATCGACCGGCGCCTTGCCGACCGCCGGCGGCGTGGTCTTCGTCGGCGATCTGGACCGCTACTTCTCGGCCTATGACGCCAAGACCGGGGAGATGCTGTGGCGGGTGCGCCTGGCCGATACGCCCAACGGCCCGCCGATCACCTTTTCGGTGGACGGGCGGCAGTACGTGGCGGTGACGACCGGGCAGGGCAGCCCCTTCACCCGGACCTTCGGCAACCTGATCCCGGATGTCCGCTTTCCGCCGAACGCCGGCGCGGCCGTCTGGGTGTTCGCCCTGCCGCAGCGTTAGACGCCGACGGGCGACAGCTCCGCGCGGTGGGTGTCGCCGGAGGCGAAGGCCGCCTCATAGAGCGCCTTCTGGCGCTTGAGGGCGGTGATGGTGTTGCGCAGCAGGATGGCGACCGTCACCGGTCCGACGCCGCCGGGCACGGGGGTGATCCAGGCCGCGACGTCCTTGACGGACTCGTAGTCCACGTCGCCGACGACGTGGGTCGTGCCGTCCTTCTCGGTGATCGCGTTGATGCCGATGTCGATCACCGCCGCGCCCGGCTTGACCATCGAGGCGTCGATCAG
>CAZTMF010000183.1:0-6498 GCA_964614675.1 uncultured Caulobacteraceae bacterium
CTGGACGGTGGTGCACGTCGAGCGGCCGTCCCACCCCGAGGTCGGCGCGGACAAGGTTGGACGTCTGAACGAGGCGTTCAAGCTAGCCGAACAGCTCGGCGCGACCACCCAGATGCTCACCGGCGACGACATCGTCGGGTCGGTGCTCGACTACGCCCAGCGCAACAACGCCACCCAGATCGTCATCGGCAAGGGACGTGACAGCCGCCTGCGCGAAGTGTTCGGCCGTTCGCTCGCCGGCGCCTTCACCCGCAGGGCGCGTGGCGCGGCGCTGCACGTGGTCACCGAACAGGCGGGTCAGGCGCCGCCCTCGGCCGCGCCGAGGCTGACTCTCGGCCTCTCGGCGGCCTGGAAGGGTTATGCGGTGGGGGCGGCGTTCGTTCTCGTCGCGACCGCCATCTCCTTCCCGGTCGACCGCACCTTCGCCCGCGCCGATGTGGGCATGATCTTCCTGTGCGCCGTGCTGGCGGCCGGGGTGCTCTATGGCCTGAGGACCGCCCTGGCGGCGGCGACCGCGGCCTTCCTGGTCTATAACTTCTTCTTCCTGGAGCCTCGCTACAGCTTCGAGATCGGCTCCCCGACCGATGTCCTGACCCTTATCGTGTTCTGGGCGGCGGCCCTGGCCACGGGCGGCCTCGCCGGCCGGCTGCGGGACCAGCAGCGCGCGACCAGCCGCAGGGCCTCGGCCGTGACCACGCTCCTGGCCGCCAGCCGGCGGCTCTCGGCCACGGCCAAGCAGCAGGACACCGCCCAGGCCCTGGCCGAGCAACTGGCCGCCGCCAGCGGCGGCAAGGCCCTGGTGCTCCTGCCCTCCGACGGGTCCATCATCACCGTCGCCGGGGCGCCGGCGCTCGAAGAGTTGGGCGCCGCCGACCTCGCCGCCGCCCGCTGGGCCTGGGAGAAGGGCGAGGCCGCCGGCGCCGGCACCGGCACCCTGCCCAACGCCGGCTGGACCTTCCGGCCCTTGCAGGGCCTGAAGGCGCGTTCGGGTGTGGCCGCCACCGAAGCCAGCCCCGGGGCGGGCCTGGAGGACGAACGCTTCATCCTGGCCCTGTTGGACCAGGGCGCCGTGGCGCTGGAGCGGGCCGAGCTGGCCGCGGACGCCGCCGACGCGGAGGCGCTGCGGAGGTCCGACCGGCTGAGGACCGCGTTGCTCAATTCCATCAGCCATGACCTGCGCACGCCGCTCTCCACCGTGCTCGGCTCGACCACCACCCTGCTCGACTATGGCGACGAGCTGAAGCCGGAGGTGCGCAAGGACCTCCTGGACAGCATCCGCGAGGAGGCCGAGCGGCTGAACCGCTATGTCGGCGACCTGCTCGACATGACCAAGATCGAGGGGGGCGCCCTGGCGCCGCGCAAGGATCTGGTCGACATCCGCGACGTGCTGACGGCGGCGCTGGATCGCGTGTCGCGACGGCTCGGCTCAAGACAGACGGCGCGGGATTTCCCCCACCGGCTGACTTTGGTGCGCGCCGATCCCGGCCTGCTCGAACAGGCCTTCGTCAACATCCTGGAGAACGCCATCGCCTACAGTCCCGACGAGACCCTGATCGAGGTCGCCGCCTATGAGGATATCCGGAACGTGGTGGTCTCCATCGAGGACGAGGGCCGCGGCATCCCCACCGCCGAGCTCGAACACGTGTTCGAGAAGTTCCGGCGAATGGAGAACCAGCCGTCCGACCGCGGCAAGGGCGCGGGCCTGGGCCTCGCCATCTCCAAGGGTTTCGTGGACGCCATGGGCGGCCGGATCGCGGCGGCCAGCCCGATCCATGAGGGCCGGGGCACCCGCATCCTGATCAGCCTGCCCAAGGAGACGCCGACGCCGGCGGGCCTGTTGTGAGCGAGCACCGTCCGCGCATCCTGGTGGTCGACGACGAACCGCAGATCCACCGCTTCCTGGGCCCCGCGCTCGAGGCGGCCGGCTATGAGCCCGTGCGGGTCGAGGATGGGGTCTCGGCCCTCCGTGAGATCGCCCGCAAGCCGCCGGACGCAGTGGTGCTGGACCTCGGCCTGCCCGACATCGACGGCAAGGAGACCCTGATCAAGGCGCGGGCCTTCTATGCCGGGCCGATCATCATCCTCTCGGCGCGCGACAAGGAGACCGAGAAGATCGACGCCCTGGACGCCGGCGCGGACGACTATGTCGAAAAGCCGTTCGGCGTGGGCGAGCTCCTGGCGCGGCTGCGCGTGGCGCTGCGCCATCGCGTCGAGCGCGAGGGCGGCGAGCCGATCGTGCGGGCCCATGGCGTCGAACTCGACCTGGTGCGGCGGCTGGTCCGCCGCGACGGTCAGCCGCTGCGTTTGTCGCCGCGGGAGTATGACCTGCTGTCGGTGATGGCGCGGGGCGCCGGCAAGGTGCTGACCCACAAACAGCTGCTCACCGCGGTGTGGGGGCCGGCCCACGAGCACGACGTGCAGTATCTGCGGGTCTTCGTGGGCCAGCTGCGCCAGAAGCTGGAAGCCGATCCCAACGCCCCGCGCCTGATCCTGACCGAGCCCGGCGTCGGCTACCGATTCATGACCGGAGACTGAGCATCTCGGTGATCGCCTCGGCCGCGCGCCTGGCGGGCGGCGGACAGCGGCCTCCCAGCCTCTCCAGCGCCTGCAGCTGCGCATCCGCCTGGCGCGCCCTCAATGTGGGATCGTCGAGCCGGGCTGCGAGCTGGTGCGCCAGCTTCGGACCGGTGCAGTCGGCCTGGATCATCTCCGGGGCGACGGCCTCGTCCGCGGCGATGTTGATCAGGGTGATGAAGCGGGTGCGAACGATGCGCTTGGCGATCTGGTAGCCGAGCCAACCCAACCGGTAGGCCACGACCATGGGACAGCCGGCCACCGCCAGCTCTGTGGTCACCGTACCGCTGCAGGCCAGGGCGACATCGGCCCCGGCCATGCCGTCCCGCCGGCCCTCGGCGTCCTCGACCAGATGGGTGCGGAAGGCCCAGCCCGCCGCGCGGGCGACGACCTGCGCAGCGACGGTGGCCGCGGGCGCGATCACCACATGCAGGTCCGGCCGGTCCTGCTTGAGGATTGCGATGGCCTCCTCGAACGGCGGCATGAGCCGGGCCACTTCCGACGCGCGGCTGCCCGGAAGGACCAGCAGGACCGGATCGTCCGGGCCGGCGCCGATGCGGTCCCGCAACCGCTCGCGGTCGCCCCGTGGGACGTCGTCGGCGAGCGCCGGATGACCGACGAAGGTGGTGGGGGCGCCTGCCGCTTCGAACAGCGGGACCTCGAAGGCGATGATCGACAGCAGCCGGTCGAAGGTGCGCGCCAGGGCCTTGGCCCTGCCCGGGCGGGTCGCCCAGGCCTGGGGCGCCACGAACTTCACCAGCGGCAGATCCGGCAGGGCGGCTCCGAGCCGCCGGGCGAGGAGATAGCTGAAGCCCCAGGAGTCGATCATCACGGCGATGTCGGGGCTCTCGCGAACCGCGAGCTCGGCGAGCTGGCGGGCCCGCCGGTCGGCGCGGCGGTAGGCCAGGAGGCCCTCCAGCAGGCCCACGACGGAAAGCTCGGCGATGTCGAAGGCGCTCCGCAGGCCCTCGGCCGCCATGGCCGGCCCGCCGACGCCGATGAAACGGGTGTCAGGACCCAGCCGCTGTCTCAGCTCGGCCATCAGCTCAGCGCCAAGCACGTCGCCGGACGCTTCCAGAGCGGTGACCAGGACGGTCGTCATGGGGCTTCAACGCCCAGGACGAAGAGGCCGAGGCGGTCGGCGGTTTCCCGGACGGCTTCGCGATCGACGACCAACAGCCCCTCCGGCTCCCCGACAATCCCCGCCAGGCCCGCCGCCGCCGCCCGCTCGACGGTCCGCACGCCGATGGTCGGCAGGTCCACGCGTCGGTCCTGCGCAGGCTTGGGCAGCTTGGCGAGCACGCCCGCACGCGCGCCGGACGCAGCCGGCAGGACCGCGAGCATGGCGTCGGTGCCGCCCCGCCCCTCCCGTGCGATCACCTGGCCGCCGCGAGCGACCGCGCCCTGGGCGACGTCCGTGCGGCCGACCTCGCGGGCGGCGTACAATGAGACTTCGACATCCTGCGCCTGTTCCGGGCCGGCCGAGAGGGCGCCAAGCGGACCCGCGCCCAGCAAGAGGCCCGGCGCCGCCTCCCCTGTCCCCTCGACGCCGAAGCCTTCGCGCTCGAATGCGCCAAGTAGGGCCCGCAGCAGGGCGTCATCGCCCTTGCGCGCCTCGGCGATGACTCGCGGCAGGTGCTTCATGGCCAGAAGATCCGGCTTCAGGGCCGCGAAGTCGGGATGATGGACCATCCCGGCGAAACAGACGCTGCCGCAGCCGGCCCGCTTCAGCGCCTTCACCGAGCGGCCGAATTCGGCAAGGCCGCAATCCTCGCCCGGCAAGGCGCTCAGCGCCGGATCGGCGAAGCCCTTCAGGCGGATGACGAAGATATCGCGGCCACGGGCGGCGCAGTCGGCGGCGATGGCGCCCGGCAGGCCGCCGCCCCCGGCGATCAGGCCGAGCCGGCCCACGGCGTCATCCCCGGGGGAGGCAGAGCGGCCGGTTGGCGTCGGCGCGGATGAAGGCCACCACCTCGGAGACCTCGGTCGATCCGCCGAAGACCCGCGCCACGTCGTCGAGCCGTTCCTGGAAGGTGCCCTCCTCGGCGAACAGCATCCGGTAGGCGGCCCTGAGGTCGTTGATCGTGTCGCGCGAGAAGCCGCGGCGCTTCAGGCCCACCAGGTTCATGCCCTCCAGGTGGGCGTCGTTGCCCACCAGGGCGAAGGGGATCACGTCCTTGGTCACCGGCGCCAGGCCGCCGATGAAGGCGTGACGGCCGATCCGCGACCACTGGTGCACGGCGGAGAGCCCGCCCATGAAGACATAGTCTCCCACCTGCACATGACCGCCCAGGGTGGCGTTGTTGGCGAAGACCACGTGGTCGCCCACGATGCAGTCGTGGGCCACGTGGGATCCCACCATGAACAGGCCGTCCGAGCCGACCGTGGTCACGCCACGCCCGACCGCCGTTCCGGTGTGCATGGTGACGTGCTCGCGGATGATGTTGCGCTCGCCGATCACCAGCCGGGTGGGTTCGCCCTTGTGGGCCAGGTGCTGGGGCGGACCGCCGAGCACAGCGAAGGGGTGCACGACCGTGTGCTCGCCGATCTCCGTCAGGCCCTCGACCACCACGTGGGAGATCAGCCGCACGGCGCGGCCGACGACGGCGCCCTCGCCGATGGTGCAATAGGGTCCGATCTCCACGCCAGCCCCGATCTTGGCGCCCGGGTGGATGAGGGCGGTCGGGTGGATGTTGGGCATCAGCTGGTGCCCACGACCATGGCGGCGAACTCAGCCTCCGCCGCGACCTTGTCGCCCACCATCGCCCGGCCTTTGAATTTGAACACGTCCGCGCGGGCGCGAACCACCTCGACGGGCATGCGCAGAACATCGCCCGGCCGCACCGGATGGCGGAAGCGGCAGTTGTCGAGCGACATGAAGAAGATGGTCTTGCCCGTGGTGTCGGCATTCAGCGACTTGGACATAAGCACCGCGCCGGACTGGGCGATGGCCTCGACGAGCAGCACCCCCGGCATCACCGGATTGCCCGGGAAGTGGCCCTGGAAGAAGGGCTCGTTGATGGTCACGCATTTAATGCCGACGATCGACTGGTGCGGACGATAGTCCTCGGCGCGGTCGACCAGCAGGAAGGGATAGCGGTGGGGAATGCGCCGCGCGACTTCGGCGTAGTCGATGTCCTCGCCCGGCTCGTCGGCTTTGCGCGTCATTTCTCCCCGGCCTTCCCACGTCCTGAGGCCATTCTGCTCACCCAGGCCGATTCGCGCATGAACTGGCGAACGGGCTTGGCCGGGGCGCCCGCCCAGCGCTCACCGGCCGGCACATCGTGCATCACGCCGGCCGCCGCGGCGACCATTGCGCCAGTTCCGATGGTGAGGTGATCCGCGATCCCAGCGTTGCCGCCGAACATCGCGCCGTCTCCCACCACCACGCTGCCGGCCAGACCCGCCTGGCCAGCCAGGATGCAGTTGCGTCCCAGCTGCACGTTGTGGGCGATCTGGACGAGATTGTCGATTTTACTGTTCTCGCCAATGACCGTGTCGTCCCAGGCGCCGCGATCGATGCAGGTTCCGGCGCCGATGCTGACCCCGTCCTGGATGATCACCCTCCCAAGCTGGGGCACGTCGATCGCCCCTGCGCGGCCGACCGCCACCCCGAAGCCCGCCTCCCCGATCACCACTCCAGCCATGATCCGCACGCGATCGCCGATCAGGGCGTAGCCGACGGTGGCGTTGGCGCCGATTCGGCCATCGCGGCCGATGGCGACGCCCGGGCCGATCACCGTGCCAGGACCGATCTCGGTCCCCCGCCCGAACTGGGCGCCGGCGCCGACGACCACCCCGTGATGGAGCACCGCGCCATCTTCGATGAGCGCCGAAGGATCGATGCGCGGCTGGAAGGCGTCCAGCCTGCGGCCACGATGCAGCCGCGCCGCCGCCACGGCGTAGGCGGCCTGCGGTTCCTCG
>CAZTMF010000184.1:0-6498 GCA_964614675.1 uncultured Caulobacteraceae bacterium
CGCGCGCGCCCTCGCCGACGAGCCGCGCGTCCTGCTGCTCGACGAGCCCTTCGGGGCGCTGGACGCCAAGGTGCGCAAGGAACTGCGCCACTGGCTGAGGCGCGTGCACGACGAGACAGGCGTGACCACCATCTTCGTCACCCACGATCAGGAAGAGGCCATGGACCTGGCCGACCGCGTGGTGGTGCTGCGCGAGGGGCAGATCGAGCAGGTCGGCACGCCCGAGGCCCTGGACGCGCATCCCGCCTCGGCCTTCGTGTTCGACTTCCTGGGCGACGCCAACCGCCTGCCCTGCCGCGTGGACGGCTCTTTGGCCCGCTTCGACGACTTCTCGGTGCCGGCCGTCGTGGCCCCCGGCGCGGGTGGGGCGACCACCGCCTGGTTCCGGCCCCACGAGACCGAGCTCTCGGCCGACGGCCCGGGGGTGGAGATCACCGTCCTCAACGTCTTCTCCAAGGGCGGCCAGATCCGGATCGAGTGCCGGGCGCCGGGCGGGCAGATCCTGGAGGTCGACCGGCCGCGCCTCGGCCGCCCCGCCAACCTGGTCCGGGGCGCCACCTGGCGCCTGCGCCCCAGCCGGGTGTTCATCTTTCCCGACGCGCCCAAGGCCTGATCGCTTCCGTCAGCCTCCGGACGGGGTCTTCTCGATCTTCACATAGCCGATGGCGCAGCCGCAGGAGGAGGGCATGGCCGGCGCGTTGGAGCCGTCCACCAGCGGGGCGATGCCCGGCCGGCCGATGTAGGCGGCGCCGCGGCCGCCGACGGCGAAGGGCGTGCGGAGGCTCGCGACGCTCTGGCCGTCCACCCGAAGGTCCACTGCCGAACCCCTGCCCTCGCCGGCGCCGAACACCACGGCGATCTGGTGGCGGCCCGCGCCGAGCGGCTGGGGCGCCTGCAGCTTGACGAGATGCTCCATGTCGCCGGGATTGTAGATGTAGGTCGGCCGGCCCTGGTCGAGCAGCAGTCCCTGGCCGCCGAAGTGGTCGCCCTGCGTCAGGATCGGGCCCTGGGCCGGGCCGCCGTCGGTCCCCACCTCGGCGGTGATGGTCCAGCCGGCCCGCGCGGCCGGGAAGGCCGCGGCCGTGTAGCGGGTGTCGCCCGGGTAGTAGGTGAAGCTGGTGCGCCCATCCAGCGGGTTCGGCCGGTTGCCGGGCCCCATCCGGGCGCCCACCGCCGCGTTCAGCGGATAGACGTGGTAGCGCGTGGCGGCCTTGTCGAAATCGGCCTTCAGCTCGGCCAGCTTCTTCGGGTTCTCGGCCGAGACGTCCCTGGACTGCGACCAGTCGGTGTTCAGGTCGTAGAGCGCCCACTTGAAGTCCTTGGGATCGACCTTGCCGGAATTGTCCCAGGGCATGTTGCCGGGCAGGGTCGAGGCCATCCAGCCGTCCTTGTAATAGGACCGGTTGCCGACCAGCTCGAAGTACTGCTCGCGGTGGCGCGCCGGCGCCTCGGGATGATCGAAGCTGTAGACCAGGCTGGTCCCGTCGATCGGCTGCTGGGCCACCCCGTCGACCGTCCTGGGCGGGGTGACGTGCGCGGCCTCGTAGATGGTCGGGGCGACATCGATCACGTGGCTGAACTGGCTGCGGACCTGTCCCACCTGCTTGATGCGCGCGGGCCAGCTGACCACCATGCAGTCGCGCAGGCCGCCCAGGTGCGAGGCCATCCGCTTGCCCCACTGGAACGGCGCATTGGTCGCCCAGGCCCAGCCGGACGGGTAGTTGCCGAAGGACTGCGGCCCGCCGTGCAGCTCGATGTCGCGGGCGATCTGGGCGTCGCTGGCCTCGACGCCGGCGATGACCTGGAGCTCCTGGTTGGAGCCGCGGAAGTCCTCCAGGCTGGCGCCATTGTCGCCCTGGATGAAGATCACCAGGGTGTTGTCGAGCTGGCCTTCGGCCTTCAGCTCGGAGATCACCCGCCCGATCTGGAAGTCGAAATAGGCGAGCTGGGCGGCCGCCACTTCCATCATCCTGGCATAGACCCGCTTCATCTCGGGCGAGAGGCTGTCCCAGGCCGGCAGCTCGGCCGGGCGCGGCGTCAGGACCGCGCCCGCCGGGATGATCCCCGCCGCCTTCTGGCGCGCGAAGGTTTCCTCGCGCAGCTTGTCCCAGCCCTGGTCGAAACGGCCCTTGAAGCGCTCGATCCAGTCACGCGGCGCCATGTGCGGCGAGTGGGTGGCGCCGGAGGCGTAGTAGGCGAAGAACGGATGGTCCGGCCGGGCCGTGTGCTGCACCTGGAGCCAGTGGACCAGGTGGTCGCACATGTCGCGCTCGAGGATGTAGCCCGGCTGGTCGGGCGGGCGGACCGGGTTGCGGTTCTCGATCAGGTCCGGGTGGAATTGGTCGGCGAAGGGCGCGTTGAAGCCGTAGAAATAGTCGAAGCCCCAGGCGTTGGGCCAGTTGTCGAAGGGCCCCATCGGCCCGTTCTGCCAGACCGGCGTGTTGTGGTTCTTGCCGAAGAAGGCGGTGTCGTAGCCGTTGTCGCGCAGCACCCGCCCGACCGTGGCGGCGCTCTTGGGGATCACCGAGGTGTAGCCCTCTTCGTCGAAGGCGATGTCGGCGATGGATCCCGACGCGACCGCGTGGGAATTGCGGCCCGTGAGCAGCGAGGCCCGGGTGGGCGAGCACATGGCCACGGTGTGGAACTCGTTGTAGCGCAGCCCGCCCGCGGCCAGGGCGTCGAAGGTCGGGGTCGGGGTCGGTCCGCCGAAGGTCGAGGCGGCGCCGAAGCCCACGTCGTCGGACATGATCAGCAGCACGTTCGGCGCGCCCTGGGCTGGCTGGGGGTCGGCCGGGTAGTGCTTCCAGTGCGGCTCCGGGGCTTGAGCCGACGCGCCGGCCGCGAGGTTCAGCGAGAGCACCGCCGCCAGGGCCATGGCCGAGCCGGAGCTGCGGAGCCGCGAGAGGCTGGATCCCTGGCGCATGTGAAGTCCCCTATGGCTCGAGCGACCGGGCGCAGCGGAAGCCGATGTGCGAGGTCGAGGTGTCGATGGTCTGCGGGTAGCGCGCCGCCGGCCGGTAGCGGCGGCAGTAGCTCTCGGCGCAGAGGTGCGAGCCGCCCTTCAGCACCTTGCGCCCGAAGTTGCGGCCCGGGTCGGAAGGATCGCGGCTGGCGGCCTCCGATCCCCCGCGCGGGTTCCTGGGGGCGCAGCAGGGGGATGTCGCGGGCTCGGGCCGGCCGTACCAGTCCTGGGTCCACTCCCAGACGTTGCCGATCATGTCGTAGAGACCAAAGCCGTTGGCCGGAAAGGCGCCGACCGGCGAGGTGCGGAACCCGCCTCGGGCCTTGAGGGTCTCGTAGGGGAACCGGCCGCGCCAGTAGTTGGCCAGCACGCGCCCGGAGGGCTCAAGCTCCTCGCCCCAGGCGTAGGCGGCGCGGTCCAGGCCGCCGCGCGCGGCGCACTCCCACTCCGCCTCGGTGGGCAGCCGCTTACCGGCCCACGTGGCGTAGGCAAAGGCGTCCTCGAAGGCGACGTGGACCACCGGGTGATCCTCGATGCCCGCGATGTCCCTGCCCGGCCCAAGCGGACGCCGCCACGAAGCGCCGGCCACATAGCTCCACCACAGGAAGGGATCGACCGCCGCGATCGGCCGGTCCGGCGGGGTGAAGACGGCGGAGCCCGGTTCCATCAGGTCTGGATCGGCGTCCGGATAGTCGGAGGGGTCCGGGACGCGTTCGGCCAGGGTGAGGTGGCCCGTGTCGTCCACGAAACGGGCGAACTCGGCGTTGGTCACCGGGGCGCGGTCGATCAGGAAGGTGTCGACGGCCACCGGTCGGGCCGGGGCCTCCTCGGGATAATGATGGTCCGAACCCATCCAGAAGGCGGAAGCGGGGATCGGGACCATGTCGGTGCTGCGCGGGCCCGGCCTCCTGGCGGCGTGCAAGCTGGCGCTCCCCCCGATGCGCCCGCAGCATTTGCGACCATGGCTGCCGGGCCCGCGCGTCTTCGGGAATGGCCCAGCCCAAGTTGACAAGCAACGGAGCGGAGCCCTATCGCTGGTGATAAGCGACCACTTATCGCTTAGGCGCCCGGGGGGGACGCAGTGCGCTATACGCTGAGGCAGCTCGAGATCTTCGTGTACGCCGCCGGCGACTGCAATTTCGCGCGGGCCGCCGAACGGCTTGGCATCTCCCAGCCCGCGGTCAGCGGCCACGTGCGGGCCCTGGAGCGGAACCTGGGCTCTGAGCTGTTCAGCCGCCGCCGCGGCTCCACCGCGGTGCTCACCCCGGCCGGCGAACGGCTGAGACAGGAGGCGGCGGCGGTGCTCGAGCAGGGGGCGCGGCTGGGTGAGCGCGCCGCGGCGGCCAGCCGGACCGTGTCGCTGCGCCTCTTCGCCGGACCCCACATCGCCGACCATATGCTCCGGCCGGCCCTGCCCGCCTTCCACCGCGCCCATCCCGAGATCGTGCTCAACATCTCCTCCGAGACCGCCGCCGACGCCGTGGCCGAGATGCTGCGGAAGAAGGAGCTGGACCTGGCCGTCTTCACCGCTCCGGCCTCCAGCCTGCCGCCCGGCTCGCAGGTGCTGGCCGAGATCCCCTGCGTCATCGTCGCCTCCCGTCGCCTCGTCGGCGACCGCGAGCTGACGCCCGAGGAGATCGGCGCCCTGCCCTTCGTCCTGCCCCTGGAGGGCGCACCTGGCGCCCGCTGGGTCGAGCGCGCCCTCTCCGACCTGGGGGTCCTGCCGGCCAACGTCGTCGCCCGCACCCAGTACCTGGACGTGCAGCAGCGGATGGTCGAGGCGGGCTCGGCGGCGGCGCTGCTGTTCCGCGACAGCTTCGAGGCCTCTCCTGCCCGCGACGAGCTGCGGCGGCTCAGCCCGGACGCCCTGGGGCTGCAGCGGGCCATGGCGACCCGCCCGGACGACGACCGCCCCGAGCTCAGGGCCGTCGCCGATTTCGTCCGGGACGTGATCCGATCCGGCCCGGCATGACGGCCGGATTGGCCCTTTCACCCGACGCCGCCCGAGCGTAGTGTCGCGCCGTTCTCCGGGGCGTCCCGCTTGAGGGGCTGAGACGCGGCTGAGGCCGCAACCCGCCGAACCTGATCCGGGTCATGCCGGCGAAGGGAGGGAACGCGGACGCCTCGTCCGTCACCGCCTTTTGGCTTCCCGGGTCTCCGAATCGAGCTGCGGAGGCCTCTCATGAACGTCCAAGCCAAGTCCATCACCGCCGTCGCCACCGGCGAGATCCCCGGATCGCGCAAGGTCTACGAGCCGGGCAAGCTGTTCCCGTGCATCCGGGTGCCGTTCCGCGAGGTGGCGGTGCATCCCTCGGCCAACGAGCCGCCGGTGACCCTCTACGATCCCTCGGGGCCCTATACCGACCCGACCGCGACGCTGGACATCGACGCCGGCCTCGAGCGTCCGCGCGACGCCTGGGTGCTGGCCAGGGGCGACGTCGAGGAGACGGCCGCCCGCGAGGTCAAGCCCGAGGACAATGGCGGGGCGAGCGGCGCCTACCTGGCCCCCGCCTTCCCGTCCGGCCGGCGGCCGTTCCGCGCCAAGGCCGGCAAGGGAATCACCCAGCTGCAGTACGCCCGCGCCGGGATCGTCACCGCCGAGATGGAATATGTGGCCATCCGCGAGAACCTGCGCCGCGACGAGCTCAAGGCCGCGATCCGCGACGGCGAGGACTTCGGCGCCGAGATCCCTGACTATGTGACGCCGGAGTTCGTGCGGGACGAGGTGGCCCGCGGCCGCGCAATAATCCCGGCCAACATCAACCACGGCGAGCTGGAGCCGATGGCCATCGGCCGCAACTTCCTGGTCAAGGTGAACGCCAACATCGGCAACTCGGCGGTGCTCTCCACCGTGACCGAGGAGGTCGACAAGATGGTCTGGGCGATCCGCTGGGGCGCCGACACCATCATGGACCTGTCGACCGGCCGCAACATCCACAACATCCGCGACTGGATCATCAGGAACTGCCCGACGCCGCTCGGCACCGTGCCGATCTACCAGGCGCTGGAGAAGGTGGACGGCATCGCCGAGAACCTGACCTGGGAGGTGTTCCGCGACACCCTGATCGAGCAGGCCGAACAGGGGGTGGACTACTTCACCATCCACGCCGGGGTGCGGCTGGCCTACATCCCCCTGACCGCGCGGCGGGTGACCGGCATCGTCTCGCGCGGCGGTTCGATCCTGGCCAAGTGGTGCCTGGCCCACCACCGCGAGAACTTCCTCTACGAGCACTTCGAGGACATCTGCGAGATCATGGCCGCCTACGACGTGTCGTTCTCGCTGGGCGACGGCCTGCGTCCGGGCTCGATCGCCGACGCCAACGACGCGGCCCAGTTCGCCGAGCTGGAGACCCTGGGCGAGCTGACCAAGGTCGCCTGGAAGCATGGCGTCCAGGTGATGATCGAGGGCCCCGGCCACGTGCCGATGCACAAGATCAAGGCCAACATGGACAAGCAGCTGAAGGCTTGCCACGAGGCGCCCTTCTACACCCTGGGCCCGCTGACCACCGACGTCGCCCCCGGCTACGACCACATCA
>CAZTMF010000185.1:0-6472 GCA_964614675.1 uncultured Caulobacteraceae bacterium
CCTGGAAATCGACATGCTGGCGCGCTACGCCGCCCGCTGGCAGGAGACCGCCTGACATGTCCGGTTACGACACCCCCATCTCGCCGATCGAGGACATCATCGAGGACGCCCGCCAGGGCCGCCCCTACATCCTGGTGGACGCCGAGGACCGGGAGAACGAGGGCGACGTCATCATCCCCGCCCAGTTCGCCACGCCCGACCAGATCAACTTCATGGCCAAGCACGCGCGGGGCCTGATCTGCCTGGCGATCACGCCCGAACGGGCGCGGCAGCTGCGCCTTCCGCCCATGGCCATCGACAACCAGGCGCCGCTGTCCACAGCCTTCACCGTCTCGATCGAGGCGAGGGAGGGCGTCACCACCGGCATCTCGGCGCGCGACCGGGCGCACACCGTCTCGGTCGCCATCGACCCCACCAAGGGTCCCGACGACATCGTCTCGCCCGGCCACGTCTTCCCCCTGGTGGCCCGCGAAGGCGGCGTGCTGGTCCGCACCGGCCACACCGAGGCGGCCGTCGACATCGCCCGCCTGGCGGGGCTGCAGCCCGCCGGGGTGATCTGCGAGATCATGAACGACGATGGCTCGATGGCCCGGCTGCCGGACCTGATCGCCTTCGCCCAGCTGCACGGCCTGAAGATCGGCGCCATCTCCGACCTGATCGCCTACCGCCGCCGCACCGAGCGTCAGGTGGAGCGGGTGCTGGAGACCCCCTTCGAGAGCGTCTATGGCGGCCCCTTCCGCATCTACATCTACCGCAACGTCATCGACCGCGCCGAGCATCTCGCCCTGGTCAAGGGTCGCATCGACCCGGACAAGCCCACCATGGTGCGGGTGCACCAGATCGACCCGGTGGCCGACGTGCTGGGCCATGTGGAGTACCGGCGAGACTACGTGCCCCAGGCCCTGCGCACCATCTCGGCCTACGAGGGCGCGGGCGTGGCCCTCTTCCTGCGCGATCCCAGCCCCACCTTCATGTCCGACCGCTTCTCGGGCCTGAACGATCATGCCGACTCGGTGCTGCGCACCGTGGGCACGGGTTCGCAGGTCCTGCTCGACCTGGGGGTGCGGGAGATGATCCTGCTGAGCTCGAGCCAGGCGCGGCTGCCGGCGCTGGAAGGCTACGGGCTGAAGATCGTCGAGCGGCGGCCGATCCCGCACGAAGAGGAACAGGCATGAGCGAGGACACGATGCGGATCCTGGTCGTGGAGGCGCGCTTCTATCCGGATCTCGCCGACGAACTCCTGAAGGGCGCCGTGGACGCCCTGGACGCCTTCGGCGCCGACCACGATGTGGTTACGGTCCCGGGGGCGCTGGAGATCCCCGCGGTGATCGCCCTGGCGGAAGAGGCCGGCCATCGCGCCGCCGGGATCTCCTATGACGGCTATGTCGCCCTTGGCACAGTGATTAGAGGCGAGACCTGGCATTTCGAGATCGTCGCGGGAGAATCCGCGCGGGGCCTTATGGACCTCGCGATCGGCAAGCGGCTGGCCATCGGCAACGGCATCCTGACCGTGGAGGACGAGGCCCAGGCCTGGGCCCGAGCGCGGGTATCCGAGGGCGACAAGGGCGGCGGCGCGGCCCGCGCCTGCCTCGACGTGCTTTCTGTGAAGAAGCGGCTGCTTGGCCTGGCCCGATGAGCGAGCCCCGCAGCCTCAAGGACGCCTACGAGCAGCTGAAGGCCGCAGAGGAAGAGAAGGCGGGCTCCAAGGCCGCCCAACTCAGCGCGCGCGAGCGGCGCGCCCGTACGGTGGCGCGGCTGGCGGCCGTGCAGGCGCTCTATCAGATGGAGATCGCGGCGACGGGGGTCGAGGCGGTGGTGCGCGAGTTCGCCGAGCACAGGTTCGACGCCGACCTGGAGGGCGAGCGCCTGGCCGAGGCCGACGAGGACTTCTTCGCCGAGATCGTGCGGGGCGTGGTCGAGCATCAGGCCGCCATTGACCGGGCGGTGGCCGATCGCCTGGCCAGCGGCTGGAAGCTCGATCGCCTGGACGCCACCTTGCGCGCCATCCTGAGGGCCGGGGCCTTCGAGCTGACCCAGCGCCCGGACGTCCCGCTCGAGGTCGCGATCGACGAGTACGTCGAGATCGGCAAGTCGTTCTTCGAGGGCCCCGAGCCCGGGGTCGTCAACGGCGTCCTGGACGCCATCGCCAGGGAGGCGAGGGGCTAGCCCCGCCTCCCGCTGGCTCAGTGCTGGTCGTCGACGTGGTCGTGGCCGCCGATGCGGTCCGGACGCCAGTAGCCTTCCGCGAATATGCGATCCTTGGGGAAGCCGCGGGCGACCAGATTCTGCCGCTGCGCGCGGACCGTCGAAGTCTCGCCGAGCAGATAGATATGCCCGACGCCCGGCGGCGGCTCGAAGCTGGCGGCCGCGTCGATCAGCAGCGGGCTCGACGGGGAGGCGTGGGCTCCGTCGCGCGACAGCCACTGGATCTCCAGATCGGCGGCGGTTTCGACCGGCTGGCGGTCGGCGTCCGACTGAATCTCGATGATCGCCCTGGCCTTGGCGCCCTTGGGCAGGGCCTCGATCATGCCAAAGAAGCCGGGGATGGCGGTCTCGTCGCCGACGAACAGCCGCCAGTCCGCGCCCTCGTTCAGCACGTTCCGGCCGCGCGGGCCGAAAGCCAGCACCTCGTCCCCGCGCAAGGAGCACAGGGCCCAGCGGGTGGCGGGGGTGGAGTCGCCGTGCATCACCACGTCGATGTCGACCCGCCGCGCCGCGGCATCGTAGCTGCGCACCGTATAGTGGCGCCGCCCGAGCCCGCCCTGGTAGTCGGGCAGCATCAGCACCACGTCCTGGCCGCCCTGGGGATCGAAGCCGTCCAGGTCGTCGGCCGTCAGGGTCACCCGGCGCATGCGCGGGGTGAGCTCCAAGGTGTCCACCACCCTGAACAGCCATTCCTTCAGGCCGCGGCGGCGCATGATCTCGCGGATGTCGACCGCCGGAGGCGGGGTCTGGGTCTGGGCGGCCATGTCGCGTCCTTCTCGCATCCGGTTCTCTATCACGCCTGTTCGACGGCGAGAGCGGCCGCGTCGAGCGCGTCCGCCAGCCGCCCCGCGCCGGTCTCGTCGAGCGGGCCCTGCTCCAGCTTGAGCCGGATGGCGGTGCGCAGGTTCTCCAGCGCCCGCATGACGCGCGGAGAGACCCCTCCAGCGCTCCGTTCGCGCACCTTCGCCATGCGCTCGAACAGGCCATCGACGCTGGCGCGCTGGACCTTCAGCTGCTCCTCGCCCTCGGGCAGCACCCGATAGAGCTTGCGGCCGCCCTCCGTCTCCTGGGCGGCGATCATGCCGGTCTCTTCCAGAAGGGTGAGGGTGGGATAGATCACCCCCGGGCTCGGGCTATAGGCGCCGCCGACTCGGTCCTCGATCTCCTTGATGATCTCGTAGCCGTGGCGCGGCTGTTCGGCGATCATCGCCAGCACCACCCAGCGCAGGTCGCCGTGGTCGAAGATGCGCCCGCCGCCGCGTCCGCCATGCTCGCGGCCACGGCCGCCGTGCATGCGCTCGCCGCGCCCGAAATGTCCGAAATGGCCGCCTCGGCCAAATCCATGTCCTCTCATATGAAACGATCCTTCGTCATGTTTTCGATATGTCGAATAATCAGATATATCTTAAACCGGTCTTATGCAAGCCCTGACCCCGCCGACGGGTCTGCTAGAGTGGGGGAATGTCCGCAGAGCCCCACCCAGGCGTCGACGAATTCGAGGCCATCGCCCGCCTGCTACGGCCGCTGGCCGGCTCGCCCGAGGCGCTTGGCCTGATGGACGATGCGGCGGTGATCCCGTCGCGGCCGGGTTTCGATCTGGTGGTCTCCAAGGACGCCATGGTGGCCGGCGTGCACTTCCTGGAGGCCGATCCTCCCGACCTCGTCGCGCGCAAGCTGCTCAGGACCAATCTCTCGGACCTCGCCGCCAAGGCCGCCGACCCCTACGGCTATTTCCTGGCCGCGGCCTGGCCGCAGGGGTCCGGTTGGCTCGAGCGCGAGCGCTTCGCCGCGGGCCTGAGGAAGGACCAGGACCAGTTCGGGGTGACGCTCCTGGGTGGGGACACCGTCTCGACGCCCGGGCCGTTGACCTTGTCGCTGACCATCCTTGGCTGGACGCCGTCAGGGGCCATGATCCGGCGCTCGGGCGCCCGGCCCGGCGAGACGGTGCTGGTCTCCGGGACCATCGGCGATGGCTGGCTCGGGCTGAAGGCCGCGCGCGGCGAGATCGAGAGCGTGGACCCGGCGGCGGCCGAGTGGCTCGCCGGCCGTTATCGTCTTCCCGAGCCGAGGCTCGAGCTCAGGGACGCCCTGCGCGCCCGCGCGGGCGCCGCGGCGGACGTGTCGGACGGGCTGATCGCCGACGCCGCCCATATCGCTGAAGCGTCGGGCGTGAAGCTGCGGCTGAAGCTGGACCTCCTGCCCGTGTCCGAACCCGCGTTCAAGTGGCTGCAGGGCCAGCCGGCCAGGGCCGCGGCCCTGGCCGCGCTCGCCACGGGCGGCGACGACTACGAGATTGTCCTGACCGCCGCGACAGGCCACGTGGCGCTCATGATCGCCGAGGCGGAGGCCGCGGGCGTGGCGCTCACCGTGATCGGCGACGTGGTGGACGGGGAGGGCGTCTCGGCCTCGTTCGAAGGCGCCGAGCTCGACATCGCCCGCGCCGGCTGGCGGCACGGCTAGTGCGGCGAATTTGAAGTTCGTCCGCGCGTTGCATCAGGCTCTCTGGCGAACTTCGGACGCGAAACACTCGAGGATCAACCGGCCGTTCACCAAACCGGCTCAGTGTCGCGCCATGCGCATCGCAATCCTCGCCCTGCTGGCCGCCGCCTCGACCGCCGGAGCGGCCTCGGCGCAAGAGGGCGGGGCCCCCCCGCCGCCCAGCCCGACGGTGCTGATGTCGCCCGTGGCCCTTCCGGTCGTCGTGGACGGGCGGCTGGTGAACTACATCTTCGTGACCCTGCGCCTGAGGCTGTCTTCCAGCGCCGATTCGCTGAAGATGAGGGCGATGGAGCCCTATTTCCGCGACGCTCTGGTCCGGGTGGCGTACCGCGCGCCTTTCGTGCGGCCCGACAACTACACCGTCCTCGACGACGATAAGCTCAAGGCCGCCGTACTCGGCCAGACGGCGTTGCTCGCCGGACCGGGAATGGTCACTTCGGTCCAGATCGTGCGCGAGCAGGCCCAGCACAACTCAGGCTTGCCAAAGCCTACTGCGCCGCCCAGGCGGTGAACGCGTCCGGAGCCGGTTGCATCGGCGCGGCGGTTTTGCCATTTTCCCGCGACTTTTTTTTGGGCGTCTGGGCGTTTGACTGGATTCGGTCGAAACAGGCGCTGTAACCGGCTAGTTGCGCGGCGGTTGCGCTAGGCCAAAGGGGCGCCAACTCTATGAATTCTACACTCGGGCTTGTCATCGCCGCAGGGGCGTTGGCGGTGCTGTACGGAATCCTGCAGACCAGCACGCTGATGCGCGCTCCCACCGGCACCGACCGGATGCGTGAGATCGCCGCGGCGATTCAGGAGGGGGCCCAGGCCTACCTGCGCCGCCAGTACACCACCATCGCCATGGTCGGCGTCGTGGTGCTGATCATCCTGACCTTCCTGATCGGCTGGCGCGCCGGGGTCGGCTTCCTGATCGGAGCGGTCCTGTCGGGCGCGGCGGGCTTCGCGGGCATGCTGATCTCGGTCAGGGCCAACGTCCGCACCGCCCAGGCGGCTTCCGAGAGCCTGGACAAGGGTCTCAACATCGCCTTCCGCTCGGGGGCCATCACCGGCATGCTGGTGGCGGGCTTCGCGCTGCTGGGCGTGTCGATCTACTACTGGATCCTGACCGGCCCGATGGGCCTGGATCCGACCAGCCGTGACGTGGTCGACTCCCTGGTCGCGCTGGGCTTCGGCGCCTCGCTGATCTCCATCTTCGCCCGTCTCGGCGGCGGCATCTTCACCAAGGGCGCCGACGTCGGCGGCGACATGGTGGGCAAGGTCGAGGCCGGCATTCCCGAAGACGACCCCCGCAACGCCGCGACCATCGCCGACAACGTGGGCGACAACGTCGGCGACTGCGCCGGCATGGCCGCCGACCTGTTCGAGACCTATGCGGTGACCACCGTCGCCACCATGGTCCTGGCGGCGATCTTCTTCCGTGGCACCGACAGCGTCGGGCCGATGATGCTGCTGCCGCTGGCGATCTGCGGGGCCTGCGTCGTCACCTCGATCATCGGCACCTTCTTCGTCAGGCTGGGCAAGAGCCGCAACATCATGGGCGCGCTCTACAAGGGCCTGATCGTCACCGGCGTGCTGTCGATCGGCGCCGTCTACGGCGTGGTGCACTATCTGGCCCCCGACGGCGTCGCCATCGGCGATATGGCGGTCAGCGCCAACGCCCTGTTCGGCTGCGGCCTGGTGGGCCTCGCGGTCACCGCCCTGATCGTGGTCATCACCGAGTACTACACCGGCACCGGCTTCAAGCCGGTGCAGTCGATCGCCCGCG
>CAZTMF010000186.1:0-6412 GCA_964614675.1 uncultured Caulobacteraceae bacterium
AGCGCTGCCACCCCGACTCGAACGGCGGCGATCGCTCGGCCGAGCACAAGCTCCAGCGCGTCCTGAAGGCCTACAAGCAGCTGAAGCAGGCCAAGCTCGTCTAGGGCGCCCTCCGCGGCCCCCGTTCCCGCCCTTGCCCTGACGTCCTGAAAGGGTGTGAATCGCGGCGAGGGGATGGGGGGAAATCTGGATGACGCATGAGCCGTCCGGGGTCCATGTTCCGATCGAGACGGGACCCGAGCACGTCCACGTTCACCCGCGGCATGTCGGATCCAGGTGGCTGGACCTCTGCATCGCGCTCACCGCCATCGCGATTTCGGCGATTTCGCTCGCGGTGGCGATCGACCACGGCCGAACCGAGCGCGAACTGGTGGCGGCGAACGCCTGGCCGTTCCTGCGGGAGCTGCGCTCCAACGGCTATCTTCAGGACCAGGAGATCGGCCTCGGCGTCTCGAACGGCGGAGTCGGCCCGGCGAAGCTGAGAAGTCTCGAGGTGTTCTATCGCGGCCAGCCCGTCGGCGCTCCGCTGGAGTTGCTGCGCCGCTGTTGCGGGCTCGGCTCGGACGCCGACAGTCTGAAGCGGCAGCTGCCCGGTGGATTCAGCTATAGCGTCGTCGACGGGACGGTGTTCCGCCCGGGCGAAACCAAGGCGATGTTCCGGTTGGTGCGGTCGGCGGCCAACTCGAACATCTACGACCGCTTGGACGGCGCGATCCAACAGATCGGCTTTCGCGCCTGCTACTGCTCGATCCTGGACCAATGCTGGCGGAGCAATCTGCGGACTGTCGACCCCGCCCCGGTCAAGAGCTGCCCAACGCCGCTGCATCCATACCGGCCGGACGGGCGCTGAGGCTCACTCCCAAATAGAAAGGCCGCCGGATCGCTCCGGCGGCCTCTTTGATTCCGGCTGGGCCGGAGATCGGTCTTACTTGCCCTTCTTGGCCGCGGCTTCGGCGGCTTCCGTCTGGGGGTTGCCCAGCGACATGGTGGTGCCGTTCGGGAAGCTGATCTCGGCGGCCGAGGCGCGGGTGTCTCCGTCACGGGCGCGGAAGGCGCGCACGATGATGTCGGTGCCCGGCTTCAGGGTGTTGCGGTCCCAGCCGCGGCGCAGCAGCGCGCTCGGGGCGCCGCCCTCGACCCGCCAGTGTTCGTGGGCGTTGGTCTTGGGGTTGATGTAGTCGATGTGGATCCACGAATGCGGATTCACCCATTCGAACTTGATCACCTTGCCGTTCAGCGTGACCGGCTGGTTCTGGTCGAACTCGGCCCCGAAGGAGTGGTGCGCGAGAGCCGCGCCGGCCCCTCCCAGGGTCACTGCGGCGCCAAGCAGAGCGGCGCCCAAGATCTTCATTCTCATTTCTGACAACTCCTCATTTATCCCGTAGTGGCGCCCCTCTGGGATGCCCTACTTCGCATCCTTGTCCTTGAGCAGGTCGCCGTAGACCAAGAGGTCGGCGAACGGCACGCAGCGGAAGTCCAGCAGCTCGGCGTTGGGCTCCGTGTGCTTGTACAGAACCATCGAAATCTTCCACGGCTTGGCGAAGGTCGAGGCTTCCTCGATCGTGGCCTCATACCACATGTGGGTCGGGTCCTTCAGCGTGAACCGCTCGGTGACCTTGGCGCCCGAGGGCAGGAAGTCGCCCTTGCGGTCCAGCCAGGTCATGCCGTTGTTGCCGAGGGTGGTGACGACCAGGGTGTCGCCCTCCCAGTGGCCGTAGGACGTACCCATCCAGGTATCGATCGGCGGCTCGGCGTTCGGCTGCATGTAGATGGTGCGGTTGGCCGAGTCATACTCATAGGCCACGAGCATGTCGCCCTTCTCGCCCTGGATGATCTGCCAGGGGTGATCCATGTAAGTCGCCCGCGGGATACCCGGCAGATAGCAGGCGGCCTCGGGGTCGGCCTTGGGCGCGGCGGACATGTTGTCGTTGCGCTGCTTCAGGCCATCGGCGGTGTACGGGATGGTCCCGCCTTCCACCACGCCCTTGCCCCCGGGGGCCGCGCCGATAGCGCCGAGCAACTCGGGCGACACCTTCGCCTGCTGCGCGTCATGCGGCTCGAGATCCCAGTTGGCGGTGTTCATCACCTGCCAGATCCCGTTGAGGTTGGGATGGCCGCCGAGCTTGGCGAGGCTCACGCTGGCCTTGCCGCCCTTCTTGGCCGCGGCGGCCTTGCCGCCGGCCTTCGCAGCCGGAGCAGCCTTAGCCGCGGCCGGCGCCGCCTTCGGGGTCGCCGCCAGCGCTCCGCCCGATGCGAAGATCAGGACCGCTGCAGCCCCTGCGGCGAGTTTCCAAGTACGCTCCATCCGTTGTGCATCCTCTCCTAATGATCCCCTGCCAGGGATGCGACTACTTGCTCGAGGCCCTCCCCCATGGGAGGGGCCACTCTGTTATCCGCTGCGGCCTCAAAGCCGACCGCTCCAGCGGTTGGGGCGACTCAAAACCGCCCCCCCACGACGCTTTGCACCTTGACCTAAAGGTCATTAGCTATTTTGACAACGTCAACGTCGAATCCAGGCGCTCATTCGCAGCGTCGCTTCGTCGCTCCGACACCGCAATCCAACACGGGTGCGGGATCGCGTCGCGAGACGCGTATTCTGCATGCGAGGAGGCCACCGATTAGATGTCCCTAGGCGATTTGATATATAATCTGGGCGAGTGGTTGCGCACCACCCCGGCGAACGAGCTGGCTCTCGCGATCCAGAAGACTTGGCTCAGCAACCTGATCGACTCCAACTTCTGGGTCATCCCCACCATCCAGACCATCCACATCCTGGCGATCGCCGCGGTGTTCGGCTCGGTCGTGATGATCAACCTGCGCATCTTCCAGATGGCCGGGCGCAGCCGCACCATGAGCCAGACGGTGCGCCGCTACCTGCCGTGGGTCTGGTGGAGCCTTCTGGTCCTGCTTTTGACCGGCATCGGCATGACGATCGGCGAACCCGTGCGCGAGCTCACCAATCCAGTCTTCTGGATAAAGATGGTCCTGATCCTCATCGGGATCGCGGTCAGCCTGTGGTTCCAGAGCTCGGTGCGCCGCAACGTCGCCATGTGGGAGTTGACCCATAACGGGCGCGTTGCGATCCGCGTCGGCGCAGGCGCGGTCATCGCCATGTGGTGTCTCATCATGGTGTGTGGGCGCTGGATCGCCTACGCGCCGACCTAGGGGGAAGTATGATACTTCAAGGATTGTGGCAGGGGCTCGAGAACTCCGCCCTTGGACAATATGTTGCCGCTTCGTCCTGGGCCTTCCCGACGATAGAGACCGTGCATGTGATCGCCATCGTCACGGTGGTGGGCTCCATCGCCGTGATGGACCTGCGCCTGCTGGGCGTGGCCTCCAAGGAGAGCGCCGTCACCGAGATGTCGAGGGACACCCTGCCCTGGACCTGGGGCGCTTTCGTCATCGCGATGATCTCAGGCGCGCTGCTGTTCGTCAGCAAGGCGACGACCTACATGGTCAACCCGTTCTTCCTCTGGAAGATGGTGCTGATCGCCATCGCCGGCGTCAACATGGGCATCTTCCACCTGTTCACCTGGCGGACGGTCCACAACTGGGACCGGAGTCCCGAAATCCCCCGGGGCGCCAAGATCGCCGGCGGAGTCTCGCTGGGTTTCTGGGTGATCGTCGTGTTCGTCGCCCGGGCCATCGGCTTCACCCTGGACAAGTTCGCGAGCTGAACGCCCAGTTCCACGCGGCGCGCCCGGGTCCACGGCCCGGGCGCCTGACGTGCTCTAATATCTGGCGCGCAATCCCGCGAAGACGCCACGGCTAGGCCCCAGGAAGCCGGTCGGATTCTCGTAACGGGCGCCTCCCAGATTGGTCGCCCGGCCATAGACCGCCAGGTTGCGGGTGAGGTCGTACGACGCCCCCACATTGACCAGGGTGTAGCCCGGCGCGATCAGGCGCGGGACCGAGAAGTCGCGGTTGGCGTCGATCCACGGTCCGACACGGACCAGCGTCCCCGACAACTGCAGCCTGGGCGTGGGCCGCCAGTCCGCCTGGACGCTGAACTTGTGGCGCGGCCGGCGGAGCAGCTCCCGATCGGCGTCCTCGTCCCAGGCCTTGGTGTAGGTGTAGTCCACCTTGAGCGTGAGCGTGCGCATCGGCGCATAGGCGGCGAAGCTTTCCACCCCGTAGGTCCTGGCGCGACCGACGTTGGTCAGGGAGGTGAAGGACGGGTTCTCGTCGATCAGGTCGTGGATCTGGTTGTGGAAATAGGTGGCGCCGAAGCTGACTTTGCCGCCCGCCAGATGTTCCTCGAAGCCGATGTCCCAGCCCTGGCTGGATTCCGGCCGCAGGTTCGGGTTCGCGAAGAAGCCGAAGGCCGGGTAGCTGTGGAACAGCTCGTCCAGCGACGGCGCCTTGAAGCCCGTACCGTAGCTGCCCTTCAGCTGCAGGCCTGCCTGCCTCACCAGATAGCTGGGCGCGACCCGGAAGGTGGCCTTGTCGCCGAAGCGGCTGTTGGTGTCGTAGCGGACGTTCGCCGCATCGCTGAGGTCGCCGAGGATCGACTGCAGTTGCGCGTAGCCCGAGGTGATGCCGGTGGAGGCGGTGATCGGGCTGAGGTAGCGCTCCTCCTCGTGCTCGGCGCCCAGAGTCACGGTCTCGCCCGGGGCCAGCTTCACATCACCCCGCCAGTCGAACTTGGTCCGCGAACCGTGCTGGATGTCGGGCTCGGGCGCTGGCCAGCTCAGTTCCTCGCGCCGGTCGCTGGAATAGGCGAGGCCCACGGTCTGATCGAAGCGGCCGCCGAATAGCGAGAGGTGCAGATAGCCCCGCGCATAATACTGCTGGGTGCGGCTCGAGCTCTGCTGGGGGGCGGGAAACGCCGGAAAGGTTGAGAAGTCGTCCCCGGTGAAGCGCAGCATGGTCTGGGTGGCGCGGCCAGCGAAGCCCGCGTCGAGGCCCTTGCCGAGGTCCAGCCCCAGCTTCGTCGAGGCCGTTCTGTTGTCGTAGTAATCGTCGATCCGGCGCTCGCCGGGGGCCAGCAGGTCCAACGGCGTCACGGGCGTGGCGCCCGAGTGGTCGTGCGCCAGGTCGATCGAATAGTGGAGGCCGCCCGCCTGGCCGCTGACGTCGGCGCTCTCGTTGTTGGTCTCGAAGGCGCCGCCCTCGGCGCTCGCCTCGGCCTTGAACGGGCCCGAGCCGCTCCTGGTGATCACATTGATGACGCCGCCGATGGCGTCCGAGCCATAGAGGCCGCTCTGCGGGCCGCGAAGGACCTCCACCCGCTCGACGCCAGAGGTCAGAAGGTGGGCGAAATCGAACGTGCCGCTGGTGCTGGCGGTGTCGCTCACGTCGATGCCGTCGACCAGAACCTTCACGTGATTGGAATTAGCCCCCCGCATGAAGACCGAGGTCGCCCCGCCCGGTCCTCCGGCCTGGACGACGTTCAGCCCGGGGATGGCTTGCAGCAGGTCCGGAAGGGTCTTGAGCTGCTGATCCTGGATCTGCCCGGCGGTCACCACCGAGACGCTGCTGCCCACCTGGTCCAGAGGTGTCGGGATCCGCGTGGCGGACACCGTCACCTCGCTTACCGAAACCTCCTGCGCGCCGGCGGCGACGGGAACGGCCGCCAGCGCCGCCGTCGCAAGCAACAGGCTTCTCATCCGGATCACGCCCCCTCAGGACCTTCCATGCGCAGACGAGACCCGACGGTTCACTCGTCCGCGCCGCGACCGCCTTTGCACACGAACATGCATACGGACCGCATCAGACAATCACTTCCGCCTGGAGGCTGAATTGTCCAAGCCGCAGGCGCGCACGAGTTATCAACATCGGGACTTCGCCTGATGCCGGGCTCCGGGATACCCCCCATTCTTGGCCGCGGCCGTTCGCTGCAAGCTCGACCTCCTCAAGCCAGCGGGGTGTTTCCCTTGAACCATCGCAGAGGACGAGCGCACTCCGTCGCTGTGCGCCAGGACACGGCTCTGGAATGGGCCTGGGAAGTCATCGACGGCGAAGGCGTCACGGTCGCCCAGGGAAAGGCGTGGACCTATTCGGACGCCATGACCCGGGCCTGGCACGCGGAGCGGTCGGCCCAGATGCTGGAGTCGGCCTTCAGGATCTAGGCGCGCCCATCCCCCGCCGCGTCGCCGCGGCAGATGACGGCCGCCGATCTCACTTCTGCGGGAAGTCCCGGTCGTAAAGCGCCTGGTAGAGGGCCAGTTTCTCCGGCGTCAGGGCCATGCCCGGATGGGACGGATCGTCCAGCAGCATGGCGTCGCCCGCGGACAGGTCGTTGACCTCAGGCCACGCGGGCAGACCCTTGCCGTTCGGATTGCCGGTGCGGGCGAAGTTCACCCAGTAGGACGACATCTGGTCTGCCAGAGCGATGTCGGCCGGGTTCTTGGAGGCCAGCGCCGGGTCGGCGCCGTCCGGGAAGAGGTGCGGCTTCTCCAGGTTGTTG
>CAZTMF010000187.1:0-6384 GCA_964614675.1 uncultured Caulobacteraceae bacterium
GGGCGGCCGCGACGGTCCATCCGGCGGCCACCCTGATCGCCATCGACATCCTGCGCGTCGGCGGCTCGGCTGTGGACGCGGCGATCGCCGCAAACGCATGCCTGGGCCTGGTCGAGCCCACCGCCTGCGGCATTGGCGGCGATGTCTTCGCCCTGCTGTGGGACCCGGCGTCGAGGGGGGTCGTGGGACTGAACGGCTCGGGCCGCTCGCCGCGGTCGCTGACGCTTGAGGTCCAGCGCGAGCGGGCGGTCGGCGGGCGGATCTGGCGCCAGGGCGCGGTGTCGGTCAGCGTCCCTGGCGCGGTGGACGGCTGGTGGATGCTGCACCAGCGCTTCGGCCGGCTGCCGTGGAAGTCCCTTTTCGAGCCGGTGATGGAGCTCTGCGAGATCGGCGCGCCGATCCCCCAGACGATCGCCGCCCAATGGCGCGCCAATGTCATGGGATGGCGGCTCGACCCCAGCGCGCGGGTCGAGGAGCTGGTCAATATGGAGCGGACATTCGCGCCCGGCGGAGCGACCCCGCCCCAGGCGGCGCTGTTCCGCAACCCCGACCTCGGCCGCAGCTACCGCCGGATCGCCGAGGGCGGCCGCGAGGCCTTCTACGAAGGCGAGATCGCCGAGGTCATCGAGAGCTATTTCGAGCGCATCGGCGGCTGGATGACCCGCGAGGATCTGAAGAGCCATCGGGGAGAGTGGACCCAACCGCTCAGGACCTCGTACCGCGGCGTCGACGTCTGGGGCCTCGGGCCCAACACACAGGGCCTCACGACCCTGCAGATGCTGAACCTGCTGGAGGGCTTCGACCTCGCCGCCATGGGCTTCCAGTCCGCCGCCAGCCTGCATCACCAGGCCGAGGCCAAGCGGCTGGCCTTCGAGGACCGCGCCCGCTTCTTCGCCGATCCGGCCTTCGCCGAGATCCCCGTCGAGTGGCTGCTAACCAAGGACTACGCCAAGGCGCGCGCGGCCCTGATCCGGCCGGACGGACTGATCCAGGACATAGGTCCCGGCCAGGCGCCGGGCCATGGCGACACCACCTACCTCTGCGCCGCCGACTCCGGCGGCATGATGGTCTCGCTGATCCAGTCCAACTTCCGCGGCATGGGCTCGGGCCTGGTCCCGGACGGTCTCGGCTTCATGTTCCAGAACCGCGGCGAGCTGTTCTCGCTCGAGGACGGCCACCCGAACCTCTATGCGCCCGGCAAGCGGCCCTTCCACACCATCATCCCGGGGTTCGCGACCCGGGGCGGCCAGCCCTGGCTGGCGTTCGGCGTCATGGGCGGCGACATGCAGCCCCAGGGCCAGGTGCAGATCGTCACCAGCCTGGTCGACTACGGCCTGGGCCTGCAGGAGGCGGGCGATGCGCCCCGCTGGCGCCACGAGGGCTCCTCCGAGCCAGTGGGCGGCGGTGATGGCGGTCCTGGGGTGCTGCATCTGGAGAGCGGCGTCCCGGCCCCGACCCGCGAGGCCCTCGCCGGGATCGGCTGGCGGCTCGGCCCGAGCGACGGCGGCTTCGGCGGCTATCAGGCCATAGAGCTCCGCGGCGGGGTCTATGGCGCCGCCTCGGAGATGCGCAAGGACGGCCTCGCCCTCGCCTGGTGAGGCCGTTCAGACCACCAGGACGATCTTGCCGAGGTGATGGGCCGCATCGATGCGCGCGTGCGCCTTGCCGGCCTCGGCGAGGGGGAAGGTGCTGTCCACGATCGGCTTGAACCTGCTGGCCTCGATCCAGGGCCAGACGGTCTCCTCCACGCCCCTGGCCAGGCGCGCCTTCTCCTCGGGCGGGCGCGGGCGCAGGGTCGAGCCGGTCAGCACGAGGCGCTTTCTCATGATCAGGCCGAGGTCGACCTCGGCCTTGACCCCGCCCAGGATGGCGATCTGGACGATCCGGCCGCCCGGCTTGGCGACCTCGATGTTCCTGGGCGTATAGGCGCCCCCGACCATGTCGAGGATGACGTCCGCGCCGCCGGCGGCGGAAGCTTCGGCCGCCCAGTCCTGGGCTGAGGAGTCGATCGCGACGTCGGCGCCGAGATTCCGGGCCTCGCGCGCCTTGGCGGCCCCGCGGCCGGTGGTTATCACCCTGGCGCCGGCCGCCTTGGCCATCTGCACCGCGGCGACTCCGATTCCCGATGTGGCGCCATGGATGAGACAGGACTCGCCCGGCTTCAGCTGTCCGATGTCGAAGAGGTTCGCCCAGACGGTGAAAACCGTCTCCGGCAGGGACGCGGCCTGCACCAGGTCCAGGCCCTTGGGGACCGGCAGGGCATGGCGGGCGTCGGCGACCGCATATTCAGCATAGCCGCCGCCGGGCAGGAGGGCGGTGACCTGGTCTCCGGTCTTCCAGCGCGGGGCGTCCTGGCCCACCGCAACGACCTCGCCCGAGACCTCGAGCCCCAGGGTTTCGGGCGCGCCGGGCGGCGGCGGATAGAAGCCCAGCCGCTGCAGCACGTCCGGCCGGTTCACCCCCGCGGCGCGAATGGCGATGAGGATCTGGCCTGGCCCCGGCTCGGGGCGCGGGATACGGACGATCTCCAGCGCCTCGGGAGGTCCCTTGCCCCCCTTGACGCCAACCGCCGCCATGCTTTCGGGCATGATGCGCCTCCTGAGCTTGCGCTTTTCGTCCGCCGGGCGTCTGATAGACCCCGTTCGAAGATGGAGCCAGAGAGAGGCGGCCATGATCGACGAAGTCGCCGAACCCCGCTCTTCCCGGGGGGACGCCCTCAGGATCCTGATGCTCGAGGATCTCGAGCTCTACGGTCATGTCGAACTGGAGGAGCGGATCGATCAGCTGAAAAGCGAGATCGCCCGCACCGAGGCGCAGCTGCAGCGCAAGAATGCCGGACGCGCGGCCGCTGACGCTTTCTTCAGTATCAGGGGGGAATAAATCGCGCGAGGCTTGCATGGCATGGCCGTTGCACCCCCGTCCCCGCCGGACGATGGTGCCCGGCGTGCCGGTCCAGGGCGGGTATTTTGATGAGTGAAATGGGCGCGTTGGCTGAAGACTCCTGGCGCATTGGCGTCATCCAGGACTTCGCCGCCTCTGAGTTGTTCGACCGAACCTTCCAGGAAGGCATGGAGCTGGTGGAAGAGACCGCCGCCTATCTGGATGGTGCGGGCCGCCACGATTCCAAGCGTCTGCCGCGCAAGGGCGCCCTGGCCTACGCCTCCGAGAGCATGCGTCTGACCACCCGCCTGATGCAGCTTGCGTCCTGGCTCCTGGTCCAACGGGCCGTGCGCGAAGGCCAGATGCCGGCCGCGGAAGCCTGCCAGGACCGTTACCGCGTCTCCGAAGATGCGGCGCGGGCTGTCGAGGAAGGGACCGAGGATTTGCCGCCGGGACTGCTGTCGCTCCTGGAGCGCGCCTCGCGCCTTTACGAGCGGGTGCTGCACCTCGACCGGCGCATGTACACGACCGACGCCCCGAACGCCGACAGCCACCCGGTGCTGTCCCAGCTCGATCGGCTGCAGGCGGCCTTCGGCGCCGCCGACGTCTGATCCGATTTTCTTGGGATGAGCGCGCCGCGCTGCGGCGCGCGCCGGCTACTTCTTGAGGAAGCCGCCGTACTTGGCCGCGAACCGGGACACGCGCCCGCCGCGGTCGAGCATCGCATGGCCGCCGCCCGTCCACGCCGGATGGGTCTTCGGATCGATGTCCAGGTTGAGGGTCGCGCCCTCTTTCCCGTAGGTCGAGCGGGTCTGATAGGTCGTGCCGTCGGTCATCACCACGGTGATGAAGTGATAGTCGGGATGGGTGTCTTGCTTCATGGCGGGACTTCGGACCGAGCGGTGACTGGAGCGCGCCCTCGAGAGGCGCCGCCCTCGGCGGAACCGGGGCGTTTTACGGAAGAGCGCGCCTATACACGAACGGGGCCCGGCAAGGCAAGGCGCCGGCGGCGTTCAGCCGTTCACCAACGTGGCTGGGGTGGGTGGGGCGCGCTTGATCCGGATCGTTTCACGACGGGCGCGGTTGCGGCGCGTCATCGTGACGATGGTGCCGCTGACCAGGATGCCGACGATGAGCAGGGCGATGACGTTCAGTCCCAGCGCGTATAGGTTCACGCCGCCAGAGAACGAGTCTTCACCGTCGGTGAGGCGGGTGGCGTGGATGGCGAGCTGCAGGCCCTTGGCCATCATCGCCGCGCCAAGCCAGAGACTGTTGTAGCGGATCGCGAGCGCCAGGAAGCCTACGGCTACGGCCGTATCGAGAAACAGCTCTTCACCAACGGGCGTCGCCTGTCCCGTGATCATCTCGATGAATGTCGTTCCAAGCACGGAAGCGGCGTAGATCGTGGAGCCGAACTTCTCCGCCTGCGCCCCCTTCAGCCACGCAAACAGGCTGGCGGCGGCTGGCAAAAGTCCGCTCAGAGCCACCATGGTGATGGCATTGATGATAGATCGCGCCTCTGACGACATCAGAGGCGCGATAAATCGATTGGGTTAAGACTTGGCGCCCGCGAGCCGCGGGCGCAGCCTTGGTCAGCCGACGGCGCGGTCGGAAATCATATCAGGCACCCGGTGATCTTCCACCAGGCTAGGATGGCCGCCGTCCAGCTTGGTGCGCACGCCGATGCGCAGCTTGGCTTCGTTCAGCGCGTGGTGCGCTTCGATCATGGCGTGGCGCGCAGCGGCCAGGGCCGACATGGCTTCCGCCACCTTGCCGATCGCCGGGTCCACGACGATGTGCGAGATCTGCAGGTCCTTGCGGGCCTCCACGATGCCGCTCATCAGCTCGGACGCCTGCTCGAGCGTGGCGTCGATTCCGTTCTCAGCCGCCCACAGCTTTTCGGCGACACGCTTCACAACGAAGATCTTTTCCATAACCCCTCTCCTTCACACGGTGGGGTTGTCTTAACATCGGATTAACGCGAACGCCAGCGGTTAAGCCCGCGTTAAGCCAATAGGTCGCACGCGATGCATCACTTTGTCGCGCAACGTGTAGCTTCAAAGTAGGATTCTCGCCTCAGTTGTGTTTTGAAGCGAAGCGTTAGGAGATCGGCCCTATAGCGGATGGGTACGCCAAACCGCCCAGGGCCCTCGGTGACCGCCGACATCGCCATCGAAAGCAAGGACGCATCGCACCCGGAGGCCGCCGTGGCGGACGATCCGCGACCTGCGGCGGTCGAGCTGGGCTTCCCGATTCGGGGCCTCTCCTTCCAGAGCCGCATCGCGGTGGTGGCCCTGGTCACCGCGGTGGCCGTGCTGCTCGCCGCCTGCCTGCTATTCATGCTGCAGCAATGGCGCACCGAGCGGGCGCACTTCCTCCAGGCGCAGCGGACCCTGGCCCAGCTCACCGCCGCCGACATGTCCGAGGAGCTTCGGCGCGGGGACCGCATGGACGGTCTGACCGCCTTTCGTGTCCTGCGCGCCGACCCGCGCCTGCTCAAGGCCGAGCTGGTTGGGCCCGACGGCGCGCCGATCCCAGAATTCACCCAGACGGTCTCCCGCCACGCCAGCCCGGCGGCGGGCGCGGTCGCCATCCGCGCGCCCGTCGATCTGGGCGGCGGAAAGCACGGGGAGCTGGTGCTCACCGTCGAGCCGGAGGGCCCGGGCGCCCTCTTGCCGCGCTTCCTGTCGATGGGCGGCGCCCTATTCTTCGTGGCGGCCGGCATGGCCCTGTTCATGGGCCGCTGGCTCGCTGCGCGCCTGACCCGACCGGTGGACCGGCTGTCCCAGGCCATGCAGGAAGTGGCCGACTCGGGCGACTTCACCCAGCGCGTGCTGCACGGCGAGGACGACGAGTTCGGCCGCCTGACCGAAAGTTTCAACACCCTGCTGGGCGAGCTGGAAAAGAACGACAAGGCGTTGCGCCTGGCCATGGACGAGTTGGTCGAGGCGCGCGACGCCGCCGAGGCCGCCAATGTGCTGAAGTCGCACTTCCTGGCCAACATGAGCCACGAGATCCGCACGCCGCTGAACGGCGTCCTGGCCATGGCCCAGATCATGGCCATGGGCGATCTGCAGCTTAAGCAGCGCGAACGGCTGGGCGTCATCCGCCAGTCCGGCGAGGCCCTGCTGACGGTGCTGAACGATATCCTCGACCTGTCCAAGATCGAGGCGGGACGCATGGAGCTGGAGAACGCGGACTTCGACACCGAGGACCTGGCCCGGAAGATCGAGGCGGCCCACCAGCCGGCGGCCACGGAAAAGGGCCTGAGCTTCAGCGTCGAGGTGACGCCCGCCGCCGCCGGGGTCCGGCGCGGCGACTCCATCCGCCTGCAGCAGATCCTCAACAACCTCACCGCCAACGCCGTGAAGTTCACCCACTCCGGCGAAGTGCGGGTGCTGATCGACGGCGAGGGCGAGGACGGCTCGGACGGACTGAAGGTGTCGGTCACCGACACCGGCATCGGCGTACCCTCCGACAAGCTGCCGCTGCTGTTCCAGAAGT
>CAZTMF010000188.1:0-6380 GCA_964614675.1 uncultured Caulobacteraceae bacterium
GCATCACCGGCTCGTCGAGCAGGAAGGCGTCGTGGCCCTTGTCGCTCTCGATCTCGACGAAGCTGACCCTGGCGCCGGCCGCGTTCAGGGCCTGGACGATCGAGCGGCTCTCGGTGGTCGGATAGAGCCAGTCGGAGGTGAAGGAGAGCACGCAGAAGCGCACGTCCCGCGCGGGACGGAAGGCCTCGGCCAGCTGACCGCCTTTGGCGGCGGCCAGGTCGAAGTAGTCCATGGCGCGGGTGATGTAGAGGTAGGAGTTGGCGTCGAAGCGCTCGACGAACCGGGCCCCCTGGTGGCGCAGATAGCTCTCCACCTGGAAGTCGGCGTCGAAGCCCCAGGACAGGCCGTCGCGCTGCAGCTCTCGGCCGAACTTCCGCTGCAGCGCCACCTCGCTGAGATAGGTGATGTGCGCCGCCATGCGCGCGACCGACAGCCCCTTCTCGGGCCTGACGCCCTGGCGGGCGTAGTCGCCGGCGCGCCAGTCGGGATCGGCCATGATCGCCTGGCGGCCCACCTCGTGGAAGGCGATGTTCTGGGCCGAGTGGCGCGGCGCCGCGGCGATGCAGACCGCGCTGAACAGCCGCTCCGGATAGTCGGCCGCCCACTGCAGCACCTGCATGCCGCCCATGGAGCCGCCGACCACCGCCAGCAGGGTCTCGATGCCGAGCTGGTCCAGCAGGGCCGCCTGGGCCCGGACCATGTCGGCGATGGTGATCATCGGGAAGGAGAGGCCGTAGGGCTCGCCGGTCTTGGGATTGGCCGAGCAGGGCCCGGTCGTGCCCATGCAGCCGCCGACCACATTGGAGCAGATGATGAAGTGCCGGTCCGGGTCGATGGGCAGGCCCGGCCCCACTGTCATGTTCCACCAACCGGGCTTGCCGGTGACCGGGTGGACCGAGGCCACGTGCTGGTCGAGCGTCAGGGCGTGGCAGATCAGTATGGCGTTGGAGCGGGCGGCGTTCAGCCGGCCGTAGGTGCGGTAGGCGATCTCCAGCTTCTCGAGCGCGCCGCCCGAATCCAGGCGCAGCGGCTTCTTCAGGCGAATGACGCCTTCTTCGGCAATGATGCTTCCGGACCCATCCTCGGCCATGCCGGCCTTGGACAGCCAAGCCGGCGGACTGTCAACGGCGCGTTTTTTCCTTCGCCGAACCACGCTAAGAGGCGCCTCGAAGGTTGGGAGACTCTTCGGGATGTTGCGGTTGATCCTCATGCGGCATGGCGAGGCCGAGCGGCCCCACCCGGGCCTGGAGGATTTCGACCGCGCGCTGGACGAGGACGGCCGCGCGGAAGCCCGGCGCATGGGCAAGGCCCTGGCCGAGGCCGGCTATGCCCCCGACCTGGCGCTGGTCTCGGCTTCCCGGCGGACCCTGGAGACCTGGGCCGAGACGGCGGCGGCTTTCGAAGGCGACGTGGCGGTTGAGCAGCGCAGGCGGCTCTATGCGGCGTCCGCAGCGGGCCTGGCGGCGGCGGTGGCCGAGGCGGCGCCCCGCGCCAAGACGGTGATGCTGGTCGGCCACAATCCCGGCATCCACCAGTACGCGGCGCACCTGGCCCTGAGGGGCGGCGCCGACCGTCGCGTGATCGACCGCTTCCCCACCGGCTCGGCCGTGGTCTTCGCCATCGATGGCGAGGGCCGGCCCAGCCTCGAACGGATCCTGCTGGCCAAGGACCTGAGGTGAGCCTGATCTACAAGATCCTGCCCCGCGCCGAATGGGAGGCCGCCTGCGCGGCGGGTGCTTTCCAGGGCTCGGGCATCGATCTGAAGGACGGCTTCATCCATTTCTCGGCGGAGGACCAGTGGCTCCAGACGCTGGAGAGGCACTTCGCCGGCCAGACCGATCTGCTTCTCGTCGCCGTCGAGGCCGGGCGGCTGGGCGAGTCGCTGAAGTGGGAGGTCTCCCGCGGCGGGGCGCTGTTCCCGCATCTCTACGGCCCTCTGCCGACCGCCCTGGCGGCGTCCGTCCGGCCCATCGCGGCGGCTGAGGGCCCCGCCTCGTGAGCGCTTTCGATTGGATCGGTGTGGCGCTTCTGCGGCGTCTGGATGCCGAGACCGCCCACGACCTCAGCATCAAGGCGCTCAAGGCGGGCTGGGGCCCGCGCCAATCGGGACCGGACGATCCGATCCTGGCGACCGAGCTCTGCGGCCTGAAGCTGACCAATCCCGTGGGCCTCGCCGCGGGCTTCGACAAGCACGCCCAGGTCCCCCGCGCCATGCTGAGCGCAGGCTTCGGCTTCGTCGAGTGCGGCACCGTCACGCCCCTGCCCCAGCCCGGCAATCCGCGGCCGCGCGTCTTCCGCCTGGCGGCCGACCGGGCGGTGATCAACCGCTACGGCTTCAACAGCGAGGGGCTTGAGGCCTTCGCGGCGAACTTCGCCCGGCGGCCGTCCTTCGGCGTGGTCGGCGCCAATATCGGCGCCAACAAGGAGTCCGCCGACCGCACACAGGACTATGTGGCCGGCCTGAAGCGGCTGTGGACCCTGGCCGACTACTTCACCGTCAACGTCTCCTCGCCCAATACGCCGGGCCTGCGGAACCTGCAGGCGCGGGCGGCGCTCGACGAACTGCTCGGCCGCGTTGCCGAGACCCGGCGCGAGCTGGCCGGCCCGCGGCTTTCCAAGCCCATCTTCCTGAAGGTGGCCCCCGACCTCGCCGAGGCCGAGATCGACGACATCTGCGCCTCGGTGCTGGCGAACGGGATCGAGGGGATCATCGTCGGCAACACCACCCTCCAGAGGCCGGACAGCCTGCGCTCGCCCCTGAGGACGGAGGCCGGCGGCCTTTCGGGGGCGCCGTTGTTCGAGCTGTCGACGGAGGTGCTGAAGCGCTTCGCCGAGCGCACCCGTGGGGGCCCGATCGTCCTGATCGGCGCCGGCGGCATCGGCTCGGGCGCGGACGCCTACGCCAAGATCCGGGCCGGCGCCTCGGCGGTGCAGCTCTACAGCCTGCTGGCCCTCTCGGGCCCGGGCCTGATCCGGCGGATCAAGCGCGACCTCGCCGCGCGTCTCCGGGCTGATGGCTTCAAGAGCGTCGCCGAGGCGGTCGGAGCATGATCGTCCGCGAGCGACCGAACGCCCTGACGCTGCTCTACACCATGCGCGGCTCGATCGTGCCCACGATCGCCCCCCGGGTGGCCGTCGTGGTCGCAGTCGCGGCGCTGGTGACCTGGGTGGCGAGGATCGAGCCCCACCTCTTCCAGGGGCTGTCGCCGGCCCCCCTGACCCTGACGGGCCTGGCGCTCTCCATCTTCCTCGGGTTCCGCAACAACGCCTGCTACGACCGCTGGTGGGAGGGCCGCCGCCAGTGGGGCCAGCTGATCGCCGAGGCCTACGGCTTTACCCGAGACGCCCGTGGCCTGCTGGATCCGCCGGCCGCTCGCGTGGCCGGTCTGAGGCTGGCGGCCTTCGCCGAGGCCCTTCGCGCGCAGCTCCGGGGACAGCCGGCGACGGAGACGCCCCAGGCCGTCCTGCTGGCGCAATCGGACGCGTTCGCCGCGCTGTTCCGGAGCGGCGAGCTGAGCGACGTCCAGTACCGGCTGTTCTCTGACCGCCTCCAGGCCCTCACCAACATCCAGCTGGCCTGCGAACGGCTTGCCTCGACGCCGTTGCCCTTCGCCTATTCGCTTCTGGTGCATCGGACCGCCTGGCTGTTCTGCCTGTTCGCGCCCTTCGGCCTGGTGGGAACCATGGGGCTTGGCACGCCGGTCGCCGCGGCGGTCCTGGCCTATGCCTTCTTCGGCCTTGACGCCCTCGGCGAGGAGCTGGAGGCGCCCTTTGGGGAAAGCCAGAACGCGCTGCCGATCAACGCCCTGCAGCGGGCGACGGAAAGAGCGGTGCTGGCGACCCTGGGAGACGCTGACCTGCCGCCTCCGCTGGAGCCGGTGGACCACCTGCTGCTCTAGGTCGTCAGCTCCGAAGCTTCGCCCCGCAGGCCTTTTCGGCGGCCGTGACGATGCGCGATGAGAGCTGCTCGATTTCCGCGTCAGTCAGGGTCTTCTCGCGCGGCTGGATCTGCACCTCGACGGCCACCGACTTGGAGCCCTCGGGCACGCCCGGCCCCTGGTAGACGTCGAACACCCGCGCGCCGGCGATCAGCGCCTTGTCGGCGCCGGCCACGGCCTTCACCAGGTCTCCCGCCGCGCGGTCCTGGTCGATCACGAAGGCGAAGTCGCGCGACAGCGGCATCAGGCTGGAGACGTCGAACCGCGGGCGGGTCTTGGCGCCCTTCTTCTTGGGCTCCGGGATGGCCTCGACCCATAGCTCGAAGGCGTAGATCGGGCCCTTCACGTCCAGCGCGCTCAGCACGCGCGGATGGATGGCGCCGAATTCGGCGATCACGGTCTTGGGCCCGAGCTGCAGCCGCGCCGAGCGTCCGGGATGCCACCAGGGCGAGGCCTGGCCCTGGGCGACCTGCAGCGACGAGGTCGGGGCGCCCAGCTCATCCAGCAAGGCGACGAGGTCGCCCTTGAGCCGGAACAGATCGTCGGCCGCGCCCCGCTCCCAGTGCCTGGGAGGATGCGGGGCCATGACCGCGCCCATGGCGGTGCGCTGGTCGGCGGGCTCGTCGCCGGCGAACACCGGACCGATTTCGAACAGGGCGGCGTCATCAAAGCCGCGCGCGGCGTTGCGGCCGACCGCCTCGATCAGGTTCGGCAGCACCGAGGGGCGCATGCAATCCAGCTCGGCCGCGATCGGATTGGCCAGGACCAAGGTCTCCTGGCCGCCGCCGAACAGCTCGGCCGCGGCGCGGGAGGTGAAAGACCAGGTCGCGGCCTCCTGGTAGCCCAGCGCCGCCAGCGCACGCCGGCCCTTCTGGATGCGCGCCTGGCGCACGGTCAGCACCCCGCCGGGGGGCGGTTCGACAGGCGGCAGCGGCTGGGAGGGCAGGGTGCCGTAGCCGACGATGCGGGCCACTTCCTCGACCAGGTCAGCCGGTCCTTCGACATCGCGCCGCCAGCTCGGCGGCTGGACGTTCAGGCGCGCGCCGTGCGGCTTCACCTCGAAGCCCAACCGGCTCAGGACCTCGGCGACGCCCTCGTGGCCGACCGAAAGGCCGGAGAGGCGATGCACATAGGCCGGATCGAAGTCCACGGCCGGGACGGGGGCCAGGGGCTCGCCGGCGACCTGGATGTCCGAGGCCTCGCCGCCGCAGAGCTCCAGGATCAGCTTCGTCGCCAGTTCCAGGCCCGGGACCACGAAGCCGGGGTCGACGCCGCGGGCGAAGCGATACTGGGCGTCGGAGATCAGGCCCAACCTGCGGCCGGTCTCGGCGGTGCGGATCGGGTCGAAATAAGCGGCTTCGATGAAGACCTCGGTGGTCTCCTCCGAACAGCCGGTGGACTCCCCGCCCATGACGCCGCCGAGGTCGATGACGCCCGAGGCGTCGGCGATGACGCAGATCTCTGCATCGAGTTCATAGGTACGTCCGTCCAGCGCGAGCAGGCTCTCGCCCTGCATGGCGAGGCGCGCGTCGAGGAAACCGCCCTGGATCTTGGCCGCGTCATAGACGTGCAGCGGCCGGTCGCGGTCGTAGGTCAGGTAGTTGGTGACGTCGACCAGGGCGTTGATGGGGCGCAGGCCCACCGACGTCAGCTTGCGCTGCAGCCACTCGGGCGAGGGGCCGTTCTTCACGCCGCGGATCAGCCGGCCTGCGAAGGTCGGGCATGCGTCATTGGCGGAGATGCGGATTTCGACCGGGCAGGGATAGCCGCCCTGGACCGGCTTCACCGCGAGGTCCTTCAGCCGCCCGACGCCAGCGGCGGCGAGATCGCGGGCGATTCCGGCCACGCCCAGCCAGTCGGGCCGGTTGGGCGTCACCTCGAAATCGATCACCGCTTCCAGGCCCAGGGCCGCGGCGGCGGGCGCGCCGACCTCGAGGCTCTCGGCCAGCTCGATGATGCCGTTGGACTCCTCGGCCGTCTCCAGCTCGGCGGCCGAGCAGAGCATGCCGTTGGAGACCACGCCGCGCACCGGCCGGGGCTCCAGCGTGATGCCGCTGCCGGGGATATAGGTCCCGATCGGGGCGTAGATGGTGACCAGGCCCGGCCGCGCGTTGGGGGCGCCGCAGACGATCTCCTTGCGGCCGTCCTTGGTGTCGACCTGGCAGACGCGCAGCCGGTCGGCGTTGGGATGCTGGACCGCCTCGACGATGCGGGCGACCGAGAAGGCGCCGAGCTTCGACCCCGGGTCCTCGACGTGTTCGACCTCGAGGCCCGCCATGGTCATGGCGTCCACGACCCGCTCGACCGAGGCGTCGGTGTCCAGGTGGTCCTTGAGCCAGGAGAGGGTGAACTTCATCAGCTGAGCCCCGTCGCTGCGCTCGGGACCTGGAAGGCCGAGAAGCCGTAGTGGTCCAGCCAGCGCACGTCGGCGGCGAACATGTC
>CAZTMF010000189.1:0-6377 GCA_964614675.1 uncultured Caulobacteraceae bacterium
GGTTGCCGTTCTCGTCGTCGACTTCCCACCAGACGCCATTCTTCTGGCCGGTGGGATAGACTAGGTCGCCCGGCCTGAAGTCACGGACCCGGGCCGCGCCCGGCGTCGGTCCTCCACGCATCACGATGACGTCGGTCACGGTGTAGGCCTGGATAGGAGCAGCGGCCTGGGCCGAACCCGGGGCGACGCCCTGCATGTGGCCGACCAGGTCGGCGAAGGCGTTGATGTAGGCGAGCGAGATCACTCGCCCGATGTCGGTGTTGGAATAGCCGCCCCCGACGAGACCCCAGTCCCAACCGCCGCCGCCGCCGCCAAAGCCGACGTCCGTCTTCTTGTAGACGCCCTCGGCGACGTACTCCTGCTCGGTCGTCCGCGCGTTCACCAGGGTGATCAGGGTGTGGGCGGTGGACGACTTGATGCTGATGCTGCCGACGATGCTGCCGAACGGTCCGCCGAAGGCGCGGCCGATCCCGCCGAAGTTGCCGCCGCTGGCGTTGTTGTTGGAATCGACGATGTCCGGGATGATGAAGTAGTCGGCGGCCACCACCTGGCCCTTGCCGAAGTTCTGGCCGCGCTGCAGCTCGCCGGAATCGCCGAGATTGCGCTCGGACTGGCGCATCTCCATCGCCTGGCCTCGGGCGACCACGCGCAGGCAGTTGGAGCGCCCCGCCATCAGCTTGATCAGGGCCTCGGGATTGGACAGTCCGAGCGGCGACCACCAGTCGCGCTGGGGCTCCTCGATCGCCACCGTGCCGATCGGGGCCGCGCAGTGCGGCAGCTCGGGCGTGGCTTGTGACGCAGCGCTCGCAGAGCCTGCGAACACGAGTGAGGCGGCCAAGCCGCCCAGGAACGAGAACTTCCGCGCAACCATGAAAACCCTCCCAGCCAAATTTGATGAGGGGGACCTTACTCCGATGTTCGCTACCCGGAAATTGCGATGGATCACTCGCGCGCGGCGCTGCAACCGGACGGAAAGCCACTATATTGGCCCGTCGTCTGGGCGACCGCGGGGACGAAATGCGCCGACTGGGTGAATTCCGACCTGCAGTGATCCAAGTTGCGCCGCTTATCTCGGCGGCCCTGACCCTGGCCTGCGGGGTCATGCTGCTGGTCTCCGGCGCCACCCCCTCGAGCCCCGAGCGCTTCGGCTGGCTGATGACCTGGGCGCCCCTGCTGCTGGTCGAGCTCAGCCACTTCCTCTCCAGCATCCTCGGCCTGGCCCTGGTGCTCACCGCCTTCGGCCTCAGTCGCCGACTGGACGCCGCCTGGCGCGCCACGCTCGCGATCAGCCTGGCCGCGGCCGTGTTCGCCCTGTTCAAGGGCGTCGACTGGGAAGAGTCCCTGATCCTGCTGGCGCTCTGCCTGGTGCTCCTGCCGTTGCATGAGGCTTTTCCCCGCACCGCCCGTCTCAGCCGCATGGAGATCACGCCGGGGTGGCTGATCTCGGCCTTCGTCTTCCTCGTGGGGGCGGGGGTGCTGGGCTGGTGGCTGTTCCACAACATCGACTACGGCGACCAGCCGGTCTGGAAGGTGATGCGCAACGACCCCAGCCGGGCCATCCGCGCCACGGTCGGCGCCGGGGTGCTGCTGCTGGTGGTCGGCCTCTGGCGACTGTTCGCCACTCCCGCCACGCCCAAGGTCGCCGGAGACCACGATCCCGACTTCGACAAGGTGCGCGCCATCCTGGCGTCCGCCGAGGGATGTTCGCCCGACGCCGGCCTGGCGCTCCTGGGCGACAAGCGCTTCCTGTTCTCGGAGTCCGGCCGCAGCTTCCTGATGTTCGGCGTGCGCGGCCGCTCCTGGATCGCCATGGGCGCTCCGGTGGGCGCGCCGGACGAGCAGCACGAGCTGCTCTGGCGCTTTCGAGAAATGGCCGACGCCCACGCCGCCCGGCCGGGTTTCTATGGCTTCGGGCCCGAGGCCCTGCCGGAGATGGTCGAGATGGGCTTCGCCATCCAGAAGGCGGGCGAGGCGGCGGTGGTGCCCCTGGCCGAGTTCTCGCTGCAAGGCCGAAAGCGGGAAGTGCTCCGCCGCAACTGGCGCAAGGCCGCCGAGGGCGGCGCGGTGTTCGAGGTGATCCCGGCCGCCGCCGTGGAGGCCCACATGGGAGAGCTCAAGCGCATCTACGACCAGTGGCTGGCGCGCCATGCCGGCGGCGAGAAGGGCTTTTCCATGGGCGGCTTCGTGGAGCGTTACGTGGCCGAGTTCCCCTGCGCCCTGGTCAGGAAGGAGGGCCGCATCGTCGCCTTCGCCAGCCTGTGGACCACGCCCGACAAGTCGGAGTTCTCCATGGACCTGATGCGCTACTCCGACGAGGCGCCCAAGAACGTCATGGACTACCTGTTCGTGGAACTGTTCGAGTGGGGCCGGCAGGCCGGCTACCAGGCCTTCGACTTCGGCATGGCGCCCCTGGCCGGCATGCTCGATCGGCCCCTGGCGCCCCTTCTGTCGCGCCTCGGCCGGCTGCTCTTCGAGCGGGGCGAGGACATCTACAATTTCCAGGGCGTGCGCCGGTACAAGGACAAGTTCGACCCGACCTGGATCCCGCGCTACATCGCCGGGCCTTCGAAGTGGTCGATCCCGATCCTCCTGGCCGACGTCGGCCTGCTCTCCTCGGGCGGCGTCTCGGGCCTGACGCGGCGGAGGTCGCCGGCGCCCAGTTCCGGCAGTCCATCCCTGCCCCAGGCGGCCTGAGGTCCTAGCGGCCGGTGTGGAGGCCGGCCAGGTTCACCAGGTGCACGAGCATCATCAGCACCACCGCCGCGGCGGCCAGCATCAGGAAACGGTAGGGGGCCAGCCTGGGGCCGCGGGCGGGATCGGGCTTGCGGGCCCCCAACCAGCCGAACAGCCCGGCGACCAGCGCAGCGGCGACCGCGACAGCGATGGTGATCTCAACGTCCACGCCGGTTCGCCGCCCTGGGCCGCAAGGTGCGTCCTAACATCTCATCATCCATGGCGGGCGGCAGTGGAAAAACGCCGATCGCCCTCTGCGAACTGTCCACAAGAGATGGCTGGACGTCCAACATCTAGTGTTAACGTCGCGTTTACACACTAGGGATGGACCGCTAGCGTTTTCCGTACGTTCGGAGAGCGATTCGGATGAGTGCGGCGGCTGCGCCCTGGAGCGTCAAGGGCATCGATCCTAAGGCCAGGGAGATCGCCAAGGACCTTGCGCGCCGCCAAGGCCTCACCTTGGGCGACTGGCTGAACCGCATGATCGAGGATTCGGCGCCTGTAGGCGAGGCCGCCGAGGAGTCCCCCATCGCGGCCGAGGAGCTGGATGTCCTGCGCCACGCGCTGGACCGGCTGGACTCCAGGGTCGAGGCGACCGAGCGCCGGTCGACCCTGGCCATCAGCGGCATCGACCAGACCGTGCTCGGGCTTCTCTCGCGGCTGGAAACCACCGAGCGCGAGCAGGTGCAGGTGGCGGCCCGCTTCGAGGGCGAGCTGCAGCAGATCAAGGACGGCCAGGCCGTCGCCGGCGAGCGGCTTGCCCGCGCCGAGGAGGCCGCCGCCCAGCCCCGGTCGATCGAGGCGCTGCGGGCCCTGGAGACCGCGCTCGGCAAGGTCGCGTCCCACCTCTACGATTCCGAGACCCGCACGCGCGAGGCCCTGGACGAGATGCGCGAGGAGCTGACCGGCCTCACCGGCCAGGTCGGCCGGATCGAACAGGCGGATACGGCGCCCTCCCAGGCAGCGATCGACGGCGCCGTCTCGCGCATCGTCCAGCGTCTGGAAGAGGCGGAGGCGCGGACCTCCGGCGCGGTTCGCGGTCTGGAGACCACCGTGCAGGACATGGAGCAGCGGTTGAAGGCCGCCGAGACCAGGACCGAATTGCCGGAGCTGCGGCTGGAGCAGCTGGCCCAGGAACTGTCGCGCAACTTCGAGGCGACGCGGGAGGAGCTGTCCGAGAAGATCGCCCAGACGGCCGGCTCGAGGATCGAAGCGATGGAGCGGTCACTGCGCGAAGTCTCGGGCGTCGTCGCCGCCGCCGAGCAGCGCTCCACCCGCGCCATCGACCGCATGGGACACGAAGTGCTGCGCGTGGCCGAGACGCTGGGCCGGCGCATGGAAGGCGTGGAGAGCCGTAGCGCCCAGGCGATCCAGCAGGTCGGCGGCGACGTCGCCCGCCTGGCCGAGGTCATGGAGAGCCGGCTGCAGCGCACCGACAACGCCCAGGCGGATTCGCTGGAGCGGCTGGGAACAGAGATCGCCCGGATCACCGAGCGCTTGGCCGAGCGCGTCGCCGCCGCCGAGCGCCGCTCCGCCGAAGCGATCGACAATGTTGGCGAGCAGGTGTCGCGCGTCACCGACCGGCTGAACCAGCGCTCCGAGCGCGCCTCCGCCGACCTCGCCGAGCGCATCCGCCAGAGCGAGGAGCGCACCGCCCGCCTGCTCGAGGAGGCGCGCGAGAAGATCGACCAGCGGCTGGCCTCCACCGAGAAGCGGCTGTCCGAGCAGGCCGCCGCCCCGCCGCCGCCCGTGGCCCCCGCTGCGTCCGATTTCGGGTCGATCTTCGCCGAGCCGGATCTGCCGCCCGGCCCCTTCGACGATCCGGCCGAGCCCTCCATGTTCGCCCGCAGGGGCGGGGGACCGGCCGGCTTCGTGCCGCCGATCGAGAGCCTGCCCGCCGAGCCCGAGCGTTCGCCCTTCGAGGCCGACGACTTCGACGCCTCGTCCATGTTCCGCACCTTCGAGGAGGAGGCGACCGCGCCTGCGCCGGACGCCGCGCCGGAGCCGGACGAGATGCTGGAGGCTGTGCACGAGGACGAGGAGTTCGTCCCCGAGGCCCTGCCCGAGCCCGACACCTTCGAGACCCCCGCCAAGCTATCGACCCGCGAGCTGATCGAGCAGGCCCGCGCGGCGGCGCGCGCGGCCTCCGAAGGCGAGGGCCAGAGGCGCAAGCGCGGCCTGTTCGCCGGACGCGGCAAGCGCGAGCGCAAGTCCGGGATCCTGGGCAAGGCCGTGATGGCGTCGGCGGCGGCCGCCGCGATAAGCGTCACGACCGCGGGCCTGATCCTCTATCGCGCCCAGAGCGTGGATCATCCGCGCCCGCACGAGCAGGGCGACCAGACTCCCGCCTTGACGGCTGGCGCCGCGCTCACCACGCCCCAGGCCGCCGTCGCGCTGGCGCCTCACCTGACCCAGCCGACGCAGTCTCCGGTTCCGAGCGCCACGAGCGCGGCCGCCATCGACCTCGCCGGACTCTACGCCGACGCCGTTCGCCGGATCGAAGGGCGCGACCTGGCGGGGGTCGCCGACCTGCGCAAGGACGCCAACCTCGGCTATGGCCCAGCCCAATTCTACCTGGCCAAGCTCTACGAGACCGGAGACGCCGGCCTGACCAAGGACGTGACCGCCGCCCGGCTCTGGACCCAGCGCGCCGCGGACAACGGCGAGCGCAAGGCCATGCACAACCTCGGCCTCTACTATTTCGAGGGGACCGGCGGGGCCAAGAACCTGACCGTTGCAGCCCAGTGGTTCCGCAAGGCGGCCGACCTCGGCCTGGTGGACAGCCAGTACAATCTGGCGCGGCTCTACGAGGGCGGCTTCGGCGTCACCCAGAGCCAGTCGGAAGCCTACAAGTGGTACCTGATCGCCGCCCGCTCGGGCGACGCGGAGTCCCGGGCCGCCGCCGACCGGCTGAAGCCGCAGCTGAGCGCCCAGGCTATCCGCACCGCCGAGACCGCCGCCGCCGGCTTCCATCCGGCGGCCGCCCCCAAGAAAGTCATGACGGCGTCGCGTTGAGCAACGCCTCCCGCCCGCGGGGAGATCATCAGTCCGGCCGGGTGCTTCGCCACCCGACCGCGTGGGCGCGGCGCAGGCCAAGGGCGATCGCCAGGGGCGGGCGTGCGAAAAGGCCCGAGAAGGCGGCGTCGCGGATGTTGAGGCCGCCGGCATAGGCGCCGAAGGCCGGCAGGATCACCCGCTCGCCGTCGGTGACGAAACAGCGGCGCCGCACTGACCGGCCGCCCGCGGCGACCCGGGCACAAGGGTGCAGGTGGCCGGAGGCTTCGCCGGGCGCGGACCCCGCCGCCGGCTCGTGTCGCAGGACGAGACCTGACAGCTCCAATTCGTCCGCCGCCTCGCCGGGCAGGCCGCGGGGCGGTTCGGGATCGTGGTTGCCGGTGATCCAGACCAGCGTCCGGCCCTGGGCCAGGGCCCCGATGGTCGCGGCGTCCTCGGCCATGAGCCGCTCGCCGGCGCGGGCGTCGTGGAAGGCGTCGCCCAGCATGACGACCAGGCGCGGCCGGGCGGAGGCGACCTCGGCCGCCAGTCGTCCCAGCGCCTCGCGGGTGTCGTAGGGCGGCAGCATCTGGCCGCGGGCGGCGTATGCGGAGCCTTTTTCCAGGTGCAGGTCGGCGATCACCAGCGCC
>CAZTMF010000190.1:0-6364 GCA_964614675.1 uncultured Caulobacteraceae bacterium
GCCTGATCCACGGCGACGTGATGACCGTCACCGGCAAGACCCTGCGCGAGAACCTGGAGACGGTGAGCTGGCGCGACGACCAGGACGTGATCCGCCCTGCGTCCAATCCCTTTTCACCCACCGGCGGCGTGGTCGGCCTCTGGGGCTCGCTGGCTCCCGACGGGGCCATCGTGAAGGTGGCGGGCCTGAAGCACACCAAGCACCGCGGCCCGGCCCGGGTGTTCGATGGCGAGGAGGCCTGTTTCGCCGCGGTCGAGAAGCGCGACTACAAGCCCGGCGACGTGCTGGTGATCCGCTATGAGGGCCCCAGGGGCGGCCCTGGCATGCGCGAGATGCTGTCGACCACCGCCGCCATCTACGGCCAGGGCATCTCCGACCAGGTGGCGCTGATCACCGACGGCCGCTTCTCGGGCGCCACGCGCGGTCTCTGCGTCGGCCACGTCGGGCCCGAGGCCCAGGTCGGCGGCCCCATCGCCCTGATCCAGGACGGCGACATCATCTCCATCGACGCCGAGGCCGGGACCATCGAGCTGGAGGTCGATTCCACCGTGCTCGAACACCGCGCCCGCGACTGGGGCCCGCATCAGACCAACTATGGCTCCGGCGCCATCTGGAAGTTCGCCGAATGCGTCGGTCCCGCCCACCAGGGCGCGGTCACCCACCCGGGCCAGAAGGGCGAACGCCACGTCTATGCGGACATCTGAGCGTTGAGGACCCTCGGCCTGATCGGCGGCATGAGCTGGGAGAGCACGGCGGTCTATTATCAGCTGCTCAACCGCATGACCCGCGAGCGGCTGGGCGCGTCGCACTCGGCGCCGCTGATCCTCTGGTCCGTGGACTTCGAGCCGATCACCCACATGCAGGCGGAGGGCCGCTGGGATGAGGCGACGGCGATCCTGGCAAACGCGGCGCGGCGGTTGGAGGCAGCGGGGGCGGAGGGCCTCTTGATCTGCGCCAACACCATGCACCGCATGGCCGAGGAGGTGCAGGCGGCCGTCTCCATCCCGCTGATCCATGTGGCCGACGCCACCGCCATGGCGGTGAAGGCGGCGGGCGTTCGCCGGCCGCTGCTGCTCGCCACCCGCTACACCATGGAAGAGGCGTTCTACCGCGATCGGCTGGCCCGGGGCGGGGTCGAGGTGGTGATCCCGGGTGAGGTCGACAGCGAGCGCCTGCAGCGGATGATCTTCGAAGAACTGGTGCGGGGCGTCTTCAATCCCCAGTCCAAGTTCGCCCTGCTGCAGATCGTCGGGGCCGAGCGGGCCAACGGCGCAGATGGCGTCATCCTCGGATGCACCGAGTTCGGCCTCCTGGTCGGACCCGGCGACATCCATGTGCCGACCTTCGACACCACCGAGATCCACGCGCGGGCGGGGCTGGATTTCGCCCTGGCAAGCTGAGCCATTGCGCCCACACGGGATCGCGCTCAGATTGAGCGGGGATCTACTCGGGGGAAGCTGATGTTCAGGGGACTGGTCCTGGCCGCCATGGCGGCGGCGGCGCTGGCATGCCTGCCTGGCCCCGCGCTCGCGGACATGAGCGCCTGCGAGTCGGCATCCATCACCAAGGAGCCGCACGAGCGCATCAGGCTCTGGACGCTGTGCATCGAGAAGGGCGGAGGCATCGATCCCGGCAACCTGGGCGGCGCGCTGGCCAATCGCGGAAGCGACTACATGCAGATCGGCGACCTGGACAAGGCGATGGCCGATTTCACCGCCTCCATCCAGTACATCCCCCGATGGGCGTTTGGATACTTCGGCCGCGCCAACATCTATGTGCATCGGGGGCAGTGGGCGCTTGCAGAGGCGGACCTGGACCAGGCCACCAAGCTGGATCCGGCCAGGATGCGTGCGCCGGAGTTCGCGCTGAGGGCGATGGCGCGGGCGGCCCGGGGCGACTACAGGGACTCCATCGCGGACGATGAGGCGGCGCGGAAATACGCTCCCAATCAGGTCGAAGCCCTGAACGGGGAGGCCTGGACCCTGGCCACCTGTCCGGACGCCAGCTTCCGCAATGGCGCCAAGGCCGTGGACCTCGCGCAGCGGGCCGTGAAGCAGCGCGATATCTCCGGCACGCGGGACACGCTGGCGGCGGCGTACGCGGAGGCGGGCGATTTCGTGAGCGCCCAGCGGGAACAACAGCGGGCCATCGAGCTGTTGGGATCCGAAGCGTCTGCGCCGCGGAACGACGGCTTCAAGGCCAGGCTCGACCTCTACAAGAGCGGCATGGCGTTCCACACCGTGGCCCCGCACGAGCCAGGGAAGGCTTGAACCTCACCGCCCCTTCAGCAGCTCCACCTGTTCGGGGTGATCGAGCCGCATCACCGGCCCGTCGGAGCTGTAGCGGATCGGGCCGCGCAGGCGGATCAGCTTGCCGACCAGCCCATCGGCCGTCTTGCCCGCGGTCTTGAAGTCGCCGAGCGCCTTGGCGTCGATCTCGGCGGTGAAGCGGTCGCCCGGGCCCTTCAGGAAGGTCAGGGTCCGGCCGCCGCTCTCGCTTGGCTCGGCTCCCAGCACCCGCCCCTCGACGATCTGGAAGCCCGGCTGGCCCTCGGTCTCGCGCGGGACCAGCACCCGGTAGGTCTTCAGCGCCCACAGGCCGAGGCCGCGGTTGCGGGCAAAGGCCTCGTCCTCCAGCATGGCCTTGGCCATGGCCCGATTGTCGGCCCAGGTGCGCGCCCGCGCCTCGCCCCTCTTCAGCATGACGCCTTCGACCCAGTCGCCGCCGTTGACCAGCTTCACCTGGGCCAGGGCCCGGCCGTAGTGGTCGCGGCGCACGCCGCCGTAGAGCAGCTGCACCGGTCGGCCGACCACCAGCAGGGTGAGCGCCGTCCGCGCCTCGTCGGCGAAGGGCGCGTCACCGCGCGGCGCCTCGACCCCCGCCAGCCGCACTTCCAGCCTTGAATCGAGGGTGAAGCTGTCGCCCGAATGGACGGAGGACACCTTGCCGGTCTCGCCCGGCGCCAGCCGCTCCAGCCCGCCCTGGCCGCAGCCGGCGAGGAGCAACAGCACGATCGATGCGAGGACCCGGGGGCCCGACATAAGCTTGCCGCTGGACGTCACGCGCTCCATCCCCCTAAAACCCGGCGCGTGGCCCGGTAGCTCAGCAGGATAGAGCAGCGGTTTCCTAAACCGAAGGTCGGAGGTTCGAGTCCTCTCCGGGCTGCCAGCGCGCATTTGCGGTCGATCTAAGAGCGGGCGTCCGGCGCCATGGCCTGGGCCATCCGGAAGCGGACGGCGTTCTGACGGAAGTCGACGGTGACGGCCGCGAACAGGCTGAGCAGGTCCACGCCCATCATCATCGCCGGCCTGTCCTGCATCCCCCAGAGCGCGAAGGTGTGCAGGTCGGCGAACGACATGTTGAAGTCGGTGAAGCGCAGGGCGCCGACGCCAAGCGTCGGCACCTCGGCCACCTCGCCTCGCGCCTGCTGGCCGGTGGCGCCGTAAAGGACGATCGGGAGCGGCGCGAAGCCTTGATCGCCGGTGCGCGCTTTCAGGATCCGGCGCATGGCCATGTTGCCGACCGAGATCTGGGCGCCTGAATCGATGAAGCACCCGATTCGCTGGCCCACCACCTCGGCTTCGGCGATCGTCAGCTGGCCGAACCGCTGACGCGCGCGCACGACGACGTCGGAGGTCAGGGTGGCCACTGGTCCTGGCGCCTCGAGCCCCTCGAAACCTCCCGCGAGGATCGAGACCTGGCCGCGGCGGAAGTCGAACTCGACGCGCCGGCTCTTGAAGGCGTCCAGACCCAGGAAGCCGTCGCAGGCGAGGTCCTGACGCGGCAGGATGGGCACGTCGGCGATGGGCAGTTGCAGCCGGCCAGCGGTGAAGCTCTGCACATCGACCGTCGCCGCGTCCTGCAGGCCCTGGATGCCGTGGATCTTTGCGCGGCGCCCCGGCGGAAGGCCCAGCTCCATGGCCAGTTCGGCGGCCACCACCGACCGGTTGGCTCCCGTGTCGACCACGAAGGCGAAGGGGCCCTTGCGGTTGATATAGACCGGTGTGGTGATGCGACTGGTCCAGTCCGGGCGGACGTGCAGCAGTTCGCCGCCGGTTCCGAGCGGTTCGGCCCTTGCGGCCCTGGCGGCCAGAGCGAGCACGCCCATCGCAGCCGCTCGGCGGGTTATCCGCATCCGGCCTCTCCTGATCGAAGCCGAAGAATGAGAGGGCCTCGCCAATACGTCCAGGCCATCCACGCCGCTTCCGTAATCGCGTCCCCCCTGACATCGTGGCGCTTCGGCAAAGCGGACATCGAGGAAGACTCAGGAATGCCAGGCACGATCAGACGCGTGGTGACGGCTCATGACGAGGCCGGCAAGTCGGTGTTCCTGTCGGACGGGCCGCCGCCGCAGCACCATCAGATGCAAGGGCCCTCCGTGGGCGCCGACTTCGTCGAGATCTGGAATTCGCCCAAGGCGGTCCCCGAGCTGACCTCGCTGCCGGCGTCCGAGCCCAACGAGAAGCCTTTCACCATCATGCCCGCGGCCGGGCACCTGTTACGGATCATCAGGATCTATCCGGCCAAGGACGGCGGGCATCGCACGGTGATGCACCGGACCAAGACGCTCGACTATGTGGTGGTCATCGAGGGCGAGATCGTGCTGCTGCTCGACGACAGCGAGACGGTGCTTAGGAAGGGAGACGTGACGGTCCAGCGCGGCACGAACCACGCCTGGGAGAACCGGTCCGACGAGGTCGCCCTGATGGCCTTCTTCCATATCGAAGCGGAGTTCAGCCCCGAGCTCCTGGACAAGTTGCCCAAGCCGCTCGAGCTGATGAGATAAGGCGCAGCGATGCGATCGGGCGCCGGCTTTACAACCTCGACTAAGGCTCCAAGACCGAATCAACGTGCTGCGAGCGATAGTTCGCCGCAAGATCGCATTCACATGTTGCATTTTCGCTACATTAGCGCTTCCGTTATCGGATGCTGCTGGTGAGGGTCTTCGCCTTCCTGCTCGTGCTCGTCCTGGTGCTCGGCGCCGCTGTCGCGGTGCAGAACCAGGCGCTCCTGATGCCGCGCCTCGCGTTCCTCGACCGCGGCGCGGGCCGCGCGCAGTACCAGACGGCGTCGGCGGACTGCACCTACCTCGGTCTCAAGGGACTGCAGCAGGTCGCCAGGCGAGGCCCCAGCTGCTCGATCCTGATGGAAGGCGCCGGCCAGGACCAGGCGTTCTGGAACCGGGCCGAGGCGAGCGTCCGGGCTCGCACCAAGAGCGCGGCGGACTCCGACGGGTACTGAGCTTCGGCTTCACGCCCCGGCGACCGCCTAGGTCTCCAGCACATCCGTGCCCACCGGCGCCAGCGAGATCAGCGCCAGTTTCAGGTGCTGCCAGGCGAAGGGGATGCCGATGATGGTCACCGCCTGGGCGGCGGCGATCACCACGTGATGCAGCGCCAGCCACCATCCGGCCACGACGAACCAGATCACATTCAGGCCGCAGCCCAGCGGCCCGGTGCCGAGGTCTTCGCGGCCCAGGGCTTCACGCCGGATGATGGTCTTGCCGAAGGGCCAGGCCGAGAAGCCCGCGATGCGGAAGGCGGCCGGGGTCCAGGGCAGGCCTACGACGGTGATGGCCATGAGCGCGCCCGCGAGAAACCAGGCGAGGGCCGAGATCCAGCCGCCGAAGACGAACCAGAGGATGTTCAGGATCAGTTTCAGCACGGCGCGCCCTTCAAGGGGAGGATAGATCGCGCGGGATGCTGCCCTTTCCGGACCGGTCGGACAACTTTCCGATTGGTAATGGTCCCTTGGGGTCCGGGACCAGGGCCGAGACCGCCGCCCATCGCGGCCTCGGCGTACTCAGGTGCGGGCGCTCAGCGCGCGCAGTGGTCCAGGGTGTTGCGGCGCGCGAGACGCTCGTCCTCGGCGCGGTCGCGGCTTGCGCCGCGGCACCAGTCGAAGTGCCTGCGCCAGTCGGTCGACCAGCGGCTGGGATCGCGGTCGGTGCGCCAATCGCATCGCGGATGGCTCATGGCGGCCCGCACCTGATTGAGGGCCGCGTGCGCATAGTCGCGGCAGAATTCGGGACTGGCCGCACTGGCAGAAGTGGCGGCGAAGACGAGAGCGGCGCCGCAAGCGGCGGTGAGCAGAGACTTGGGCATATCGGTTCCCCGTGTTGAGCGGCCCCTTCGGGCGCGCGCGCCCTATTGCCCCGCTCAAGCTTAAGATCGGGGTAACACTGATCTCCAAAGCCTTGCCCCGGCTCTTTCGGATTGGCGATCGCCGGCCTCGGCGCCATGTGTGGCGGCCATGAGCGCCCTGACCCCGTTCCACATCGCCTTCCCCGTCGACGACCTGGAGGCCGCCCGCGTCTTCTATGGCCAGGTGCTGGGATGCCCTGAGGGCCGCAGCGCCGAGGGGG
>CAZTMF010000191.1:0-6310 GCA_964614675.1 uncultured Caulobacteraceae bacterium
ATCGCAGAGCGACCAGGGTCCGCCCCAGGTGCGGGCGCTGCGGGCATGGAACGGCGCCGGGCGGTCCGCGGGGAACGAATAGACGATCCGCCGGCCCTTCAGGCCCGGCTGCTCATAGAGCGCCAGGGCGTTCAGGCCGGGTCGCACGAGTTGGGGGGCGAACCTGAGATCCGGAGCCTGGCCGTCGACAGTCTGGCAGCGGCTGACCACTTCGCCGCCCTCGCACAGGGTCCACATCCCGGTCGAGGAGGCGCTACGGGCGACGAAGCCCTGGCGCTCCACCTCGAGGTTGGTCGTCCGATAGGTCGCATGCCGGCCCCGCAATTCCGGTTCGGAGAAGAGAGTCAGGGTGTTGGCTGGAGTCCTGGCCGCCGCCGCGGCAGGCGGTGCGGCCGGCGCGGCCTGGCCCGCGGGGCGCGCGCCGAGCAGGCCGGCGACGACGATCAGGGAGTAGATCTGCACACGCATGGCGCGTCTAGGTCCGGTCAACAACCTGAACCATATTGCGGGCCCGCCGTGAACCCCTGATGAAAAGTTAAAGTGAATGGACGCAGACGCGCCTCGGGCGCGCCCGCCGGCGGGGCGTAGGAACGCGAGCACGGACACCACACGGCCTCGATGAAGACGCCGGGCCTGATCGCCACCCCTGCCCAGCAGCGCCAGTTGGCCGCCGGCGGGGCGCCGGGTCAATCGATGGGTGCAAGGGTGCGATGAGGGGCCGCAGGGTCCCGACGACCCGGAATGGGTCGCGTACCGCTGTTCCTGACTAACGGACTCTGAAAAAGAGCCGCCCCTTACTACTCACCGCTCATTGCTCATCGCTCATCGCTCGCACGCAACTCGGCGGCGGTCCGTTCGAATGTCCGGATCGCCCCCAGGACGATCTTCAGATTATCCGCGTGTTCGAGCACCGGCGCCACCGCCCTGAGCCCTCCCCGGACCTCGACGAGATGCCCCTTCTGCACCAGTTCGATTACCTTCCGGCGTACCGTTTCCCTTGGCAGCCCCACGGAGGCGGCAATCGCGCGCCGGCTCACCGGCAGACGCTCGTCCTCGGACGGCGGTACGTCGTCGGAGAAGCTGGTGGGGTCGCGCATCAGGCGCCCCAGATTGGCGGAGATCACCGCGAGGTAACAGGCGAAGCAGTCCACGTCGCAGTCGAAGTTGTCGGTGATCAACCGGCAAAGACGGGACAGCGCCTCGCAGACGATCAGTCCCTTGAGGCGGAGATTCTTCGGCAAAGCGGCGACGCTTGTCACGGCCGCAGCCCCTCCCTCGACGCGTCGGAACCTACGACTACTCGGGACGGTGCGCCAGACGCGCGAATCCCCGAGGGAAGGGCGGTCCGATGACCCAATACCGGATCGTGCTGATCGGAGAGGGCGGGCGCGAGCTGGGCTCTGGCTATCTGTTCAGCAGTGACGACTTGAGCGCCTGCGCCTCGGCCGAGCGTCTGATGCAGTCCAGTCCCCAGGCCGTCGCCGTGCAGGTTCTGGACGGCGAGCGCCTGGTCTGCAGCTACGAACGAGCCGCCTGACCTGACCCCTGGATTTCGCCCGGCGGGTTTGGTCCGGCCTTTGCGACTCCCCCTTCACGCGAACCTGGGTCGTCTCAAAACGGCTCGGCCAAGCTGCGAAGGTTGGGAGCCCACGGGTGCTGAAGGCTGACATCGCCCATCCGTCCGAACTGACGACCGCGGAGATCGCCGCCTGGTCTCGGCTGCAGTCGGACGCGCCGGAGCTGGGCAGCCCGCTCCTGGGGCCGGGCTTCGCCCTGGCGGTCGGCGAGGTGCGCCCGGACGCCCGGGTCGCGGTCTGGCGCGACGGACGACGTGCCTCAGGCTTCCTGGGATTCCATCGCACCGCGGGCGGGTTCGCCCGGCCGATCGGCGCCCCGTTCTCCGACTATCAGGCGCTGGTCTCCCAACCCGACTTCCCCGGGGCCTTCGAGGCCCTGGAAGCGGCCGGCCTCAACGGCTTGCGCCTGACCGGCCTGATCGATCCGCACGAAGTCTTCCGCCGCGACCTTCGCCCGATCCTGGCCCACCGCATCAACCTGTCCGCGGGCGGCGAGGCCTATCTCGCCGGGCTCTGGGCCAGCAGCGGAAACCGCTGGCGCAACTACAAGCGCTATTCCCGCCGGATCGAGGGCGAGGTCGGCCCGCTGAACGTCCGTGCGCCGGATACCTCGACCTCGACCTTCGATGCGCTGTTCGCCTGGAAGCGACGCCAGCTCGCCGGGGCCGGCCTGCACGACTTCACCTCCGCGCCCTGGATCCAGGCGCTGATGCGTCGCCTGTTCGAGATCCGGGATGAGGCGTTCGGCGGCCTCCTGGTGAGCCTCTACGCCGGCGACCGGCCGGTGGCGGCGCACTTCGGCGTGCGCCAGGACGGCTGGTACCATCCCTGGCTCGGCGCCTACGATCCGGACCTGGCGGCCTGTTCCCCGGGGCTCATCCATCAGACGCTGGCCGCCGCCGCGACCGCGAAGATCGGCATCCACACCTACGACCTCGGCCCCAGAGCCGATCGTTCCAAGGCGATGTTCGCCAACGCCGCCGTCGAGGTTCGCGAGGGCGTGGCCCTCGGGGCCTCGCTGCCGGCGGCGCTCGCGGTCCGTTCCGAACGGTTCCTGAGCCAGGGCCTGCTGGAGCGGGCGCGAAAGCGCTGGGACCACATCGCCGCCGTCGAGCCGACGATCGGCGGCCGGCTGGCCGGGATGGCGCGGGCGGCGGGCGCGCTGAACCGCCGCGTCGGCGCCTGGTCGAAGGCCGGCTGAACCCATGCAAGCAGAGGACCCAGGGGCCATGATCGCCGATTGGACCGAAGACGCCATCCAGGGCTTCCAGACGCGCATCGTGCGGGTGCGCCACACCCTGCACCAGCGGCCGATGTTCACGGACGAAGGCCTGGCGCGCATCCTCGATCTCTATCCGCGGGCGGCGCTCGGCGCCTACACCATGGGCGAGGACCTGGAGGACTGGCGCTCGTGGCGGCGCGGCGGCGTCGACGGGCTCACCGGCGACCAGCTGGTGGCCGCCGTCCAGGAGGGCCGGCTGTGGCTGAACCTGCGCCACGCCAACGCCTATCTGCCGGAATTCGCCGAGCTCTGCGCCGAGATCGGCGACGAGAAGGAGCGGCGCCTGGCGACCCGCATCCTGAACCGCGACCTCGGCCTCCTGATCTCTTCGCCCCAGGCGCGGGTGTTCTTCCACCTGGACGTGCCGCTGTCCTCGCTCTGGCAGGTCCGCGGCGAGAAGCGGATCTGGTTCTATCCGCGCCAGGAACCCTACGTCTCCGACGCCTGGATCGAGAGCTGCGTGCTCCGCACCGCCGAGGGCCAGGCGCCGTTCCGCGCCGAGTGGGATGTCGACGCCCAGAGCTTCCGGCTGAGCGCGGGCGACATGACCACCTGGCCCCAGAACATGCCTCACCGGGTCGACAACGGACCGATGCTGAACGTGTCGCTGTCCATGGAATACATGACGCCGAGGGCGCTTCGCCGCGCTCGGGTGCTCCACGCCAATGGAGTCCTCCGCCGACGCTTTGGCTGGACCCCGAGGGTCCAGGAGCAGGCCGGGCCGCTGCTGGCCGCCAAGCTCGCCTTCACCGCCGCCCACAAGGTGCTGAACAAGAGCTCCAACGCCCCGATCCTGCCCGAGACCTTCTGGATATCGCCGGCGCGCAAGTCCCGGGCGGCCTGAGGCGACAGGCCGCCGGGTCGCTGCGATACTGGCCATGGTTCCGGGAGGGGAGGGACGCATGGCCGAGCGGGAGCACACCTACGAGGTTTCGCTCGAGTGGACCGGGAACACCGGGTCCGGGACCATCGGCTACGGCGCCTATGAGCGCTCGCACCTGATCGCCGCGGAGGGCAAGGCGCCGATCCAGGGCTCGTCCGACCCGCATTTCCGAGGCGACGCTGCTCGCTGGAACCCGGCGGAGCTGTTGATCGCCTCGCTCTCGGCCTGCCACCAGCTCTGGTACCTGCATCTCTGCGCCGTGAACAAGGTGGTGGTCGTCGCCTACCGGGACCGGGCCGGAGGGACCGAGGCTGAACACGCGGACGGGTCCGGTGAGTTCACCCGGGTGGTGCTGCGGCCGCAGGTGGTGATCGCGCCGGGCTCCGACCTGGAAACCGCCCTGCGCCTGCATCACGAGGCGGCGCGGCTGTGCTTCATCGCCCGGTCGATGAACTTCCCGGTGGAGCACGAGCCCACGGTGCGGATCGCCGCCGGCTAGTCGTCGAACTCCGAGGCCCGGTTGCCGAGCAGGAAACGCGGGCCGGCCCCGGCGCGGGAGGCTCGGTCGCCGGGGTTGTAGAGGGCGCAGCGGTCGAGCGAGAGGCAGCCGCAGCCGATGCAGCCGTCGAGCATCTCGCGGGTGCGCTCCAGAAGCGCGATCCTGGCGTCGAGCGCGTCCTTCACCCGTGCGCTGATCGCCGCCCAGTCCTCGCGCGTGGGAGCGCGGCCGTGGGGCAGGCCGGACAAGGCGTCCTCGATCTCGGCGAGGCTGAGGCCCAGCTGCTGGGCGATCAGGGCGAACGACAAACGACGGATGTCGGACCGCGGGAAGCGCCGCTGATTGCCGCCCGTGCGCACGGCCCGGACCAGACCCTTGGTCTCGTAGAAGCGGATCGCCGAGACCGAAAGGCCCGTGCGGCGGGCCAACTCGCCGATGGTCAGCAGGGGGTCGGAGCGGGTCTGGGCCAAGCGGAAATGCTCCCTTGACCTCAAGTTAGCTTGAGGTTGTACGAGCTGCAACACCGGGGCGGACGTCGCCCTCAGCAAGGGGAGATCAGGCGATGGCGTCGCCCAGGATCGAACATGTGAACATCACCGTCCGCGATCCCGAACGGGCCGCCCGGCTCATGGGCGACCTCTTCGGCTGGCGCGTGCGCTGGCAGGGCCCGGCCCTGAACGGCGGCCACACCGTGCACGTGGGCTCGCAGGACCATTACCTGGCGCTCTACACGCCGCGCGATACGGCTCTCACCGGCGAGGACTTCGCCAAGGGCCGGCCGTTGAACCACGTCGGCGTCGAGGTCGAGGACATCGCCGAGGTCGAGGCCAGGGTGGTCGCCGCGGGCCTCGTCCCCTTCAACCACGGCGACTACGAGCCGGGGCGCCGGTTCTATTTCCTGGACCCGGACGGGATCGAATTCGAAGTGGTGAGCTACCGATGATCCCGGACCTGTCATACGTCCAGGCGGCCGCCTTGGCCCGGTCGTCAGCGACGGCTGCGACGCCCGAGGGCCGGCCGCAAGCACGCCGGACCGTGCAGCCCGGGCTCATGGCCGGGGGCAGCGTGGTCATGATGTTCGCGAGGCTCCTCGCCGGGCTGACCGCCAAGGCGCGGCCAGGCGGGCTTACCGCGCCTTGAACCCCGACAGGACCTCGCCGGCCCAGCCCATGATGTCCTTGGAGCGGATCCTCCACTCGCCGCCCTGCTTGCAGACTACGTCGCGGATGTGGCCGCACCAGTGCAGGTGCGGCGGGGCAGGGGGGCGGTTGATGGTCGCCCAGGCATAGGAGCGAACCACCCAGTGGTCGGGTCGGCCCTGGGGATCGGGCTCGAAGACGAACTGGGCCATCTGGTGTTGGTGGCCGGGGAAGTCGGGCCGCTCGTGGAACTTGAGGATCAGCTTGCGGATCTCGGCGCGGCCCTTACGGACCTCGAGCTCGCCGGTGGAGGTTTCCTCGGTGGCTTCGGCGTCCTCGGTGAAGAGGTCGAGGTAGCCCTCGGTGTCGCCGGTATCCAGCGCCCAGCTGTAGCGGGCGTAGAGCTCGTAGATCTCGGTGCGGTCCTGCGCGCTGGGTCCTGGCATCCTGCTCCCCGGAATCAATCGTAGAAGGCGAAGAACCGGGCCTCGAGGCTGGCGCGTGGCTCGGCGTGCTCGTGGCCAGGGATGTCGAAGCCGGTGTGGAAGGGCTGGACCGCCTCGGGATCGGCGGAGTCGTAGCCGACGAAGACCAGAATGTCCTCCGCGCCCATGTCCGGGGCGTACCACCACCGATGGTCCGGCCCGAAGCGGCAGCCGCGCGCCTCGACCAGCTCCAGCGCCGTGTCCTTGGCGCCGATGACGGCGTCGTACATCACCACGTCCGACGGCGGGACCGAGCGGCGGTCGACCAGGGCCAGGAGGTTGTCCTGCGGCGGGTCCGATACCGCCCGCCAGGTCTGAAGCATGACCAGCCGCTTCCAGGGCGCGATCTCGCGTCCGGCCGCCTCGAGGCTGAACTCCAGGAACCGCTTCACCGAGCTTTCGGTGACGTCCAGGTGGATGAAGCCGGCCGCGCCGGCCCAGCTCT
>CAZTMF010000192.1:0-6297 GCA_964614675.1 uncultured Caulobacteraceae bacterium
TAGTTGCGCCCGACGCAGAAGACGTTCTTGCGGGTGCGCGGGATCGGGGCCAGCAACTCGACGGCCGCCGACAGGTGCACGTCCACGTCTTCGGCAAGGCTCCGGGCCGCCTTCAGGCCCTCCTCGCCGGCCTCTATCAGCTCGACGATGGAGCCGAAGGCCGAGGAGAGGTCGGCGATATGGCCCTCGCCCAGCCAGATCCCCGGCAGCTGCTCGCCGTCGCGCGCGAAGGTGATGAACTTCATGGCCGTCTCCCGCCCAAGCGTAAGCGGATGCGTGCATAGCCGATCAGGCAGGCCATCGCGAGGGACTCTCTAGGCGGCCTTGGCGGCTTCCCCGCCGGCGTCGGCCAGCACCTGGAGCAGGGCCTTCTCGGCCTCCGGGACGGAGGGCCGCGCCAGCCGCTGGGCCAGGGTGTTGGAGGAATAGTGCTCGAACACCGTTGGATGGATGTAGCTGGAGCGGCAGACCGCCGGCGTATTGCCCAGGACGCCGGCGACCTGCTTCACGCAGGTGGCGACGATGCGCTTTGCCTGACCCTCGTTCTCAGGGGGACCGGCCCGGGCCAGGGCCTGGGCGCAATGCAGGGTGCCCGACCAGGTTCGGAAGTCCTTGGCGGTGAAGGGTCCGCCCGTCGCTTCGCGGATGTAGTCGTTGACGTCGTGCGAGCTGACCGAATGACGCCGGCCGTCCTGGTCGACGAACTGGAAGAGGCGCTGGCCGGGCAACTCCTCGCAGCGCCGGATGACCGCGGCCAGACGCCGGTCGCGGATGCCCGTCCGGTGCTCCTTGCCGCTCTTGCCCCGGTACTCGAAGACCGCGCCCGCGCCGCTGAGATCGACGACGTGCCGTTTGCGCAGCGTGGTCAGGCCGAAGCTCTTGTTGGCGGCCGCGTATTCGTCGTTGCCGACGCGGATGGAGGTGGCTTCCATGATCCGCACCACCGCCGCCAGCACCTTCTCCCGGGGCAGGCCATGGCGGGCGAGGTCGTGCTCCACCTTCTCGCGAAGCTTGGGCAGGGCGCGGCCGAACGCGGCCATGCGGCCGTACTTGCTCTCGTCGCGGTGGTCGCGCCAGGTCGGATGGTAGATGTACTGCTTGCGGCCGCGCTGGTCGCGGCCGGTGGCCTGGATATGGCCGCGCGGATCGGAGCAGATCCAGACCTCGGTCCAGGCCGGCGGGATCACCAGCCTGGCGATGCGATCCTCGGTGCGCGCGTCGTCGATCCTGTGACCCTTGGCGTCCACATAGGCGAAGCCCTTGCCGGCCTTGCGCCGGCGGATGCCGGGATCGGTGTCATGAACATAGACGAGGCCGGCGGCGGACGCTTCTTCCGGACCTCGCAGGACATCGGACGGCATGACGACTCCGGGACTGGACGCCCGGCTGCGCCCGGGACTTTCGGGCGAACGGTCAAGCCGTCCCGGCGTTCCTCACCCCTCCACGAACACTCCGTTGTGGTAGTCGGCGAAGGCCTGGCGGATCTCGTCCTGGGTGTTCATGACGAAGGGGCCGTAGGCGACAACGGGCTCGGGGATCGGACGGCCGCTGAAGAGGGCGGCGCGGAAGGGCTTGTCACCGGCGCGAAGGGTCAGGCGGTCGGCCTGGCCGGCCGCTTCCGACGCCGGGTCGAACCAGGCGATCTGCCCGGCCTGGAGCAGGGTCGCGTCGGCGCCCACGGCGGCGGAGCCCTCGAGGGCATAGAGGAAGCCGCGCTCGTCTGGACCGATCTCCAGAGCGCACTCGGCGCCAGGCTCGAGGGCCGCGAAGCAGAGCCCCATCGGATAACTGGAGCCCCAGGCGCGCTCGAGCCCGCCCTGGCGACCGGCGTAGAGGCGGATCTCGAAGCCGGGCCCGGAGACCACCGGCGCATCGGCGGCCCGCTGGTCCATGTAGCGGGCGGCTGACATCTTCTGGGCGGCGGGAAGGTTCAGCCACAGCTGCAGCGAATGCACCCCGTTCGGCCCCGGCATCTCCGAGTGCATCACCCCGCGCCCGGCGGTCATCCACTGCACATCGCCGGCGTTCAGCACGCCGTGGCCGCCGGTGTGGTCACGGTGCTCGAGCGCGCCCTCCAGCACCAGGGTGACGGTCTCCATGCCGCGGTGCGGATGGGTAGGAAAGCCCGCCGGCGGGGCGAACCAGTCCTCCATCATCATCAGGAAGGGCGAGTGGGCCTCGAAGCCGTCGGCAGGCACCACGAAGCGGTTGGCGTGGGTTGCCGAGCCGCGCTGCGGCGCCGCGGCGAGCTCGATCCGGGATACGCGTCTTTCCATGCCGGCCTCCATCCAACCTGCGGAATATGGGGACTCCTGCAGCGTGCGCAGGCTTTGCACGCCATCGGCGGCGGATAAAGATCGCTCGGCGATGGTGTTGCGCCTGATGTTCCTGTTCGCGGCTGTGGCCGCCCTGGCCTGGCCTGGGGACCTCGGCTCGTCGGTCGCCTTCAGCGCGCCCGAGCTTCCACGGCCCGCGCCGCCTGCTCGGCCGGCCCCGTCGACCCCGTCCGCCCCGCCTGAGCTGGCGCGCCGGATCCAGGCGCTCGGCGCGGACTTCGACGGCCATGTCGGCGTGGCCGTGATGGACCTGAAGGACGGCTGGACCGTGGCCTGGAACGGCGACGGGCGCTTCTCGCAGGAGAGCGTCGCCAAGCTCTGGACCGTGATCGCAGCGTTGGACGCCGTCGATGCCGGCCGCATCCGGATCGACGAGGGGGTTCAGCTCACCCGCGAAGACCTGAGCGTCTTCCACCAGCCGCTGGCCGAACGAATCGGCCGCTACGGCTATCGGGCGAGCATCGGCGAGCTGATCCGGGGCGCCATCGTCGACAGTGACAACGCGGCCAACGACGTGCTGGTCCGCCGCCTCGGCGGGACGGCGGCGGTGCAGGCGGCGATCAAGGAAAAGGGGCTGGACGGCGTCGTCGCCGGCATCCAGCAGCGCGAGTTGCAGGCCCGCATCGCCGGCCTCTCCTGGCGTCCGTCGCTGGACGGGGAGGGGCGGCTGGAGGCGGCGCGGTCGATGCTCGATCCGGAGGTGCGCGAAGAGGCGATGCGCAGCTATCTGGCCGATCCGGACGACGCGGCGACGCCCCTGGCGATGGTGCGGGCCCTGGCCGCGCTCCAGGCCGGGCGGCTGCTGTCGCCCGCCTCGACCGAGCGCTTGCTGCGGCTGATGCACAGCATGGTGCACGGCGAAGAGCGGCTGAACGGCGGCCTCGGGGCCGGCTGGGCCCTGGCGCACAAGACCGGCACCGGCCAGCACCTCGGACTCCTCCAGGTCGGGACCAACGACGTCGGGGTGCTCACAGCGCCGGATGGCCGCGCCTATGCGGTGGCGGTGTTGGTGGGCGCCTCGACCCAGCCCATGATGGTGCGCGAGGGCCTGATGCGCCAGGTGGCGCGGGCCGTCGCCGAGGCGTGGGCTGCGGATCAGCGCGGGGTGACGCGGGCCCCCGAGCCCGGCTAGATTTTCGGGAATCGATCGGGAGACGGATGTGCGCCAGGCGCTCCAACAGGCTACTGCCGCGTCTCATGGATAGCTCGGACTTCATCATCGTGGGCGCCGGATCGGCGGGCTGCGTGCTCGCCAACCGGCTGTCGGCCGATCCGAACAACCGCGTCCTGCTGCTGGAAGCAGGGGGGCCGGACAACCGGCCGTTCATGTCCATGCCCCTGGCCTGGCGCGACACCTTCATGGATCCGGTGGTGAACTGGGGCTACCTGTCCGAACCCGAGCCCTATGCCGACGACCGGCGGATCCCGGCCCCCCGCGGCAAGGTGCTGGGCGGCTCCTCGTCCGTGAACGGCATGATGTATTCGCGGGGCTATCGCGTCGATTACGACCACTGGCGCCAGCTCGGCCTGAAGGGCTGGGGCTATGCGGACGTGCTGCCCTATTTCAAGAAGAGTGAGAACAACTGGCGGGGCGAGGACGCCTTCCATGGCGCCGGCGGCGAGCTCACCGTGTCGCGCCACACCCCCGACCGGGTCATCACCCCCCGGCTGATCGAGACGGCCAGGGCCCTGGGCTACAAGGTCCTGGACGATTTCCACGGCGCCGAGGCCGAGGGCTTCTCGACCCCGGAATTCACCGTCCACGACGGCCGGCGGGCCTCGACGTCCGCCCGCTTCCTGAACCCCGTGCGCCATCGGCCCAACCTGAAGGTCGAGACCGGGGCCCTCACCCATAGAGTCCTCGTGGAGAAGGGGCGGGCGATCGGGGTCGAGTACGAGCAGAACGGCGAGATCAAGCGGGCGATGGCCGACCGCGAGGTGATCCTCTCGGGCGGGGCGTTCAACTCGCCCCAGCTCCTGCTGCTCTCGGGGATCGGGCCGGCGGACGAGCTGAAGCCGTTCGGGATCCAGCCGCTGCATGACCTTCCGGGCGTCGGCAAGAACCTGCAGGACCACGCCTCGATCGGCATGGTCTACAAGACCAGGGGCAGGATCGCCTTCGACGCCCGTCTCCGGATGGACCGGCTCCTGCTGTCGGTCCTGCAGTGGCGGCTGTTCGGCGCCGGCGATGCGGCGGGCCTGCCGGTCTCCGCCCAGGGCTTCTATCGCACGCGGCCCGAGCTGGAATGGCCGGACGTCCAGTTCCTGATCACGCCGGTGTCGATGATGGCCCAGCCCTGGTTCCCCGGCTGGCGCAAGGGCGCGGGGCACGTGCTGAGCTGCGCCAATGTGCTCCTGAGGCCCGAGAGCCGCGGCGAGGTCACGCTGAGGTCGGCCGATCCGCGCGACAAGCCGAAGATCCAGTTCAACCTCTTGAAGGCCCAGGCAGACCGCGAGACCTTCCGGCGCATGGTGCGCTTCGGGCAACGGTTTTTCGAGACCCCGCCGGCGGACAGCCTGGTGGAGGCGCCCGTCCTGCCGCCCGCCGGGACGCGGACCGATGAGGAGATCGACGCCTATGTGCGGAAGTACGTCGGAACGGCCATGCATCCGACCTCCAGCTGCGCCATGGGGACGGGGGCGGATGCGGTGCTCGACGAGAGCTGCGGCGTGCGGGGCCTGGAGGGCCTCAGGGTGGTCGACGCCTCGGTGATGCCGACCATCATCGGCGGCAACACCAACGCTCCGGTGATCATGATCGCCGAAAAGGCGGCCGACATGATCCTGAACAAGGCGCCGCTTGCCGCGGCCATGGTCTAGAGCGTGGCCTTGCGGTATCGCCGCACCGGGTTTGGATTGACCGGGTCAAGCAAATTGCCGCAGGGACCCTTCCATCCTTGTTCCTGCGGCCCCATACAGGACTTAGGAAGCGGCGGGTCGTCCAAGAACAAAGCCGCATCGTCGGGAGGAGTCATGGATTTCAATCTGAAGCGGGCGGCGCTGACCGCCGTGCTGGCCCTGGCGGCCGCCGCGCCGGCGGTCACCCAGGCCGCCGCCGAAACCCCGCAGCAGCGGGCGGCGTCCTACGCGGCGCTCGGCAAGCTGCCCGACTGGGAAGAGGGCGTGTGGCAGATCGACTGGAGCGCCCTGTTCGGCGCCGGCGGGCGGCCCGAGCCGCCGGCCCTGACGCCCGAGGCCCAGGCCAAGCTCGACGCCTTCCGGGCCGGCATGAAGAACGGCGAGAACGTCCAGAACCAGAACGCCAATTGCATCCCGCCGGGCACGCCCCAGATCATGCAGATGCCCTATCCCCTGGAGTTCATCTTTTCGCCGGGACGGGTGACCATCGCCATCGAGACCGACAGCCAGGTCCGCCGGGTGTTCACCGACGGCCGCAAGCACATGGACGACCCGGATCTGACCTTCAACGGCGACTCCATCGGCCATTGGGAAGGCAAGGACCTGGTGATCGACACCATCGGCCTGGAGCCCCACACCGAGATCGCCCAGGGCGTCGGCCACTCCGACCAGATCCACATCGTCGAACGCGTGCATCAGGTCAGTCCCGACCGGATCGACATCGCCACCACGATCACCGACCCCAAGATCCTGACCAAGCCCTGGACCGTGAACCGGCCCTACCTTCGCCACCGGGACTGGCAGATCCAGGAATATGTCTGCGAGCAGAACAACCACGATTCCGCCGACCAAGAGGGCCGGGCGGGCTTCAAGCTGGACAACGATGCTCCGGCGGCCCCGGCCGCGCATTGATTTGGAGATGATGATGAAGCGTATCCGCATCCTGGCCGCTGTGGCCGCGCTCGCCGCCGTGGGCGCCGTTTCGGCTCCGGCCTTCGCCCACCACTCCACGGCGATGTTCGATATGGAGCACACCGTCAACCTGAACGGCACGGTGAAGGACTTCCAGTGGACCCAGCCGCACACCTGGATCGACTTCGAG
>CAZTMF010000193.1:0-6291 GCA_964614675.1 uncultured Caulobacteraceae bacterium
TGCGCATCGAATAGTCGCGCGCGCCGCGGGTGGCGATGTCGCCGACGCCGGGCAGTCGCAGGATCGCGTCGTGCACCTGCAGCGTCGCGTAGTTGGCGATGTACTGCGCGTCCAGCGAGCGGTCGGGCGAATAGAGATGCACCGCCATCAGGAGGTCGGGCGAGCTCTTGCGCACCACCACGCCGGTCTGCTGCACCTGCTGGGGCAGCTGCGGCAGGGCCGTGGCGACCCGGTTCTGGACCAGCACCTGGGCCTTATCGAGATCGGTGCCCAGCTTGAAGGTCACGGTGATGGTCATGTGGCCATCGCCGGTCGACTGCGAGGACATGTAGAGCATGTCCTCCACGCCGTTGATCTGCAGCTCTATCGGCGTGGCGACGGTCTCGGAGACCGTCTCGGCGGAGGCCCCGGCATAGGTGGCGTTCACCGTCACCGTGGGCGGCGCGATCTCCGGGAACTGCGCCACCGGCAGGGTCGGATAGGCGATCAGACCCAGCAGGGTGATGAGGATGGCGATGACGGCCGCGAACACCGGCCGGTCGATGAAGAAGTGCGACAGCTTCATTGGGAGAAGGTCGCGGACCCGGGCGGCGGACCGAGATCGGGCTGGGCGGCGGCGCCCGGATTGGGCGCGATCCGGCCGGCGATGACGGTCACCTTCTCGCCCGGGCGGGCGCGCTGGATACCGGAGATGATCACCCGGTCGCTGGCCTGGAGGCCCGAGCGGACCACCCGCAGCCCCTCGACCAGGGGGCCGAGCTGGACCGGACGCTGGGCGACCACCCCGCCGGGGGTCACCACGTCGAGCAGCTGGCGGGTCATGTCGGTCACCACCGCCTGGTCGGGGACCAGCAGCGCGGCATGCGGCGTCGAGGACTGCAGCCGCATGTGGCCGAACATGCCGGGCTTCAGGAACAGGGCGTGGTTGGGGGCCAGGGCGTAGGCCCGGATGGTGCCAGAACCGTTGTCGACGGCGTTGTCGACGAAGGCGATGCGGCCGTTCCAGCTGTAGCTGGTCTCGTCCTGCAGCCGGATCTGCACCGGCGCGCCGTCCGAACCGTTCCTGCCATTGGCCCGCTGGTACTTCAGCAGCAGGTCCTCCGGCGCCTGGAAGGCGAAGCGGATCGGGTCCAGGGCGACCACCGTGGTCATCACCGTGGAATCCTGGGTCACCAGGTTGCCGGGCTGGGCGCGGCTGTCGGAGATTCGCCCCTCGATGGGCGCCACGATGTGGGTGAAGCCGAGGTTCAGCCGCGCGGTCGCCACCTGGTCGCGGGCCGCCTTGAGGTCGGCCTCGGCCTGCAGTTCGGCCGCCCGGCGGCTGTCGACGTCCTGCTGGCTCGTGGCCTTGGCGGCGAGCAGGGCCTGCGACCTCGCCAGCTCGACCTTGGCGTCCTCCAGGGTGGCGGCGGCGCGGGCCTCCTGGCCGGCGGCCTGGTCGAGCGCGGCCTGGTAGGGGCGGGGATCGATCTGGAACAGCGGCTGGCCGCGGCGGACGAGCTGGCCGTCCTTGAACGAGACGCGCTGGACGTAGCCCGACACGCGCGGGCGGACATCGACGGAGTCAGTGGCCTCGAAGCGCCCGACATAGTCGTCCCAGTCGCTGACCTGGCGTTGCAGAGGCGGGGCGGCGACGACGGTCGGCGGCGGGGGCGACGGCGTCTTCTTGGCGCAGCCGGCGGCCAGCCCGATCAGAGGGACAAGAAGGACACCCCAGACGTGCTTTCGCATGCCACCCCACATCCCCCAAGGGTGCTTAGTGGCAAGCCGGCAAGCTTGAGTAAAGCGGCAAGAATCGGGTTTTGCGTTTCAGGGTTGCAACCCGTCGAAGCGGACGGCGACCGTGCGATACAGCCGGCGTTCATCGCCAAGCGCCGCGGACGAACAGATGCGCCGACAATTGGCGGACATCGCGCTAGACTTCAGTCATGGCGCGCGGCCTGGACACAGACTTCTTCGTCGAGGTGGCTCTGGAGCCCGAGACAGCGGGTGACCGGGAGAAGCTCGACGCAGCCCTCAAGAGGCTGGTCGCGAAGGATAATTCGCTGCGCACCTGGATCGATCTCGAGTCCGGACAGGCGATCCTCGGCGGCGCGAGCGAACTCGATCTGGACCGCGCCGTGGGCCGCCTGATCGCGGAGGGCGTGATGACATTACGCGGCGCCCCAATGGTCGGTTACCGCGAGACGCTCGGGCGAAAAGCTGAGATCGACTACACCCACAAGAGGCAGACCGGCGACGCCGTCCAATTCGCCCGCGTCAAGCTGATGTTCGAGCCGGGCGAACCGGGCTCGGGCTACGCCTTCGAAAACAAGATCGTCGGTCGCGCTGTGCCTGAGGAATGCGTGCTTGGCGTCGAGAAGGGCCTGGAAGCGGCCAGGGAAACCGGTCTGCTCGCGGGCTTCCCGATGATCGATTTCAAGGCAGCCCTCGTCGATGGCGCGTATCACGAGGAGGACTCAAGCGCCCTGACGTTCGAGATCGCCGCGCGAGGCGCATTCCGCGAGCTGCGCGATAAGGGCTCTCCCATGCTGCTCGAGCCGATCATGAAGGTCGAGGTGGCGACGCCCGCAGACTGCGTCCGCTGGCTGGTTCAAGACCTGTTCGGACGACGCGCGGAAGTCCTGAGTGTCGACGATGGCGGGGAGAATCGGCTCGTCACCGCCATGGTCCCGCTCGGGAATATGTTTGGCTACGCCGCCAATCTGGACGCCATCAGCCAAGGTCGCGCTCGGTACGCCATGCAGTTCGACCACTATGGCGTGGTTGAGCTGGAACCGCCCCCGGGCCCATTCGCGCCCTCCGCCGCGATGCGGGCCTGACCTCGGGCGATCAGATCCGCTTGAGGATCAGGTCGTCCTGCTGGTGATAGCCGGCGTCGCGGTGCTGCTCGAGCTCGAACAGGCCATCGAGCGCTCCCTCGGTGAAGGCGCGGCTGACCACGGCGGCGCCCTTGTAGTGGCCTTCCCGGTCGGCCCAGAGCCAGCCCTGGCGGGCGAACAGCGCCTGTTCGGCCCGCGTGAAGGCGGTCCCATCGGCCGCGCGGCTGTCGCCGTTGACCGTCACATAGGCCCGGCCGCCCGGCGCCAGCACCCGGTGCAGCTCCTCGTACCAGGCCCGGTGGCGCTCCGGGGGGATGTGGGTCAGGACGCTGAAGGAGAAGACCCCCGCGAAGGTCCCCTCGCCATAGGGCAAGGGCGGGTCGGCCTGGCAGACCTGCACGCTGGTGACGCCCTGGCGCTTGCGCAGCCAGCGGATGGCGTCGGCGTCGACGTCGCAACCCCGGTAGGCCGTCTTCCAGGCCTCGTGGCCATGCAGCCAGTAGAGCGTGCGGCCCGAGCCGCAGCCCCAGTCCAGCACGAGGCCAGGCGGGGTCTCGCCGAAGACCTCGATCACGCGTATGGAAGACTCCCGCCCCTGGTTCCAGAAGTTGGCCTTGCTGGAGCGGGCGCCGACATGCATCCGCAGTTCGGCCGGCGGCATCAGGCAGTCGCCGCGCTGCTCGATCAGGAGCTCGGTCACCAGCTTTTCGAGCCAGGCGATCTGTTTGGCCTGATCCCTGGCCAGCCGCTCCAGACGGGCGGCCTCGGTGGAGCCTCGGCCTCCCAGTTTGGCGATGAGATCCTTCATGGCGCCGCTGATAGACGGCGTCGGCGGCCGAGCCTAGAGGCCGGCAGGCGCTAGGGGTGCTGCTTGGGCGGCAGGGCCGCGGCCTCTTCCTTGGACAGCTTGCGGATCGAGGTCACCGGGCAGCGCAGCGCCGGGATGCCGCCGCCCGTCTGCGGCACGAGCAACTCGGCGTCCAGCCCGCTGCAGATCCAGTCGCTGCCCTGATGTTTCAGCCCGATGCCGTCGACCCAGTCGATGTTGGGGCAGTCGCCCAAGAGCTTCAGCTGATAGACGTCGTTGACGGTCACCCGGATGTTGATGGTGCTGCGGTCGACGGGCGCCCAGCTCGAGATGTTGCGCGAATAGAAGCAGGACTTTCCGTCCGATTTGCCCTGGGCGTGGGCGATCGGGGCGCCGGACCCGGCCAGCCCCGCCAGCGCCAGGACAGCCGCGCCGGTCATTATCGCTTGCTTCATGACAGCGTCTCCGTTGATCGCGGCGTGCTGGACGCCGCCACAGCCAGTCGAAGGCCTCGGGCCCCCGGCGGTTCCAGTCAGTCTATCACCCCTTGGGCCAGGCGAAGTTCAAGGCCGTAACGCCCGCGACCTCCCCGTCCGGATCGAACCTGCGCTCGACGATCTCGCCGCGGCCGGCCGCGTCGACGCGCACCACGGTGCTGCAGCGCGTGCCATAGGGCTGGTTGCGGATGAAGATCGGCGAGACCAGCCGCTCGCGTTCGAGGCCCAGGCCCGTGGACGGCAGCTCCGTGTCGGTGGGGCGGGTCTCGTCGGCGAGGGCGGCGAGAAGGCCATCGGTGTCGTGGCCGGCGCCCGCCAGCCAGTCCGCCAGCGCCGCCTTCAGCCGCTGGGTCTTGGGCCAGGGCGCGTCGAGGTCGCCGTTGGAGAGGCCGTAGATCCCGCTGCCGAGCTCGCGGATGCTGGCTCCCGGGCGGTTCGAGCAGAAGCGGACGACGCCGTCGTCCGCGACGATCAGGTTCATCGGGTTGAAGGCAGGAAGATCGGCCTCGGCGAACCGGACGTAGCGCCCCTCGCCCACCAGAAAATCCCGCGCCAGAAGCCCCCGCGACGGCGCGTCGGGATGCGGCGGGCCGAAGCCCCTGAGGTTGGTCACCACCGCCAGGCGCCCCTGCTCGGACACCCCAAGCCAGGTTCCGCCGCCCTCGAGGTCGCGGCCGCCCAGCACGTGCGGGGCATCGGCCCAGCGGGCGAGCGGCGCGGCCGGTCGGGCGTGCAGCTCGTCGCGGTTTCCGGCGAGGACAATGGGCCAGTCGGGATGCGACCTTATGGCCAGGGCCAGGACGCACACTTCGATGGTTCTCCTGATCGGGACGACTGGGCCATAGTGTTTCGGTCTTGCAACCTGCGGGAGGATCGCGTGGAAGCGACTTCAGTGGCGGGCCGGCTTTAGCGGTGGGCCGGCGTCTCGCCAAGCTGATCGGTCCGATCGAGCGGGTCCTGTGGGACCGCTCGCCGGTGATCCTGATGTACCACCGCGTCGCGCCGACGGCTGACGATCTCTGGGGAATCGCCGTCGAGGCCGATCGCTTCGCCGAGCAGATCGAGGCCCTGAAGCGCGTGCGCGAGGTCGTCACGCTGGACGAGGTGCTGGCCTGGATGGAGCACGGCCGAACGGGCGCGCGCCCCCTCGCCGCCGTCACCTTCGACGACGGCTATCACGACGCCCTCACCACCGCCCTGCCGATCCTGGACAGGCTCGACTGCCCGGCGACCGTCTATGTCGCCACCGGCCCCGTGAGCAGCGGCCGATCGTTCTGGTGGGACGAGCTGGCGCGCATCTTCCGCACCACGACCGCGCCTGAGGGGCCCCTGCGGCTGACGATCGGGAAACGTCATATCGCCTGGACCCTGCCGCCGGACCGCAGGGGGCGCGATCTGGTCTGCCGGCAGGTCCGCCGGCGCCTGCGGGGGCTGGCGCCCGCCGGGATCGAGGCCCAGCTCGAGATCATCGCGGCCTGGGCCGGCGTCGACCGTGATCCGGACCCTCAGGACAGGGCAATGACCCCTGACGAGGTCGGCCGGCTTTCCCAGGGCCTCGTGACCATCGGGGCCCACACCGTTCGCCACCCATCTCTGCCCTCGCTGTCCCCGCACGCCCAGCTGGTCGAGATCGCCGAGAGCCGACGGGCTTGCGAGGCGTGGACCGGAAAGAGGGTCGAGCATTTCGCCTATCCCTTCGGCCACTACGACCGTGCGGGCGTGAAGGCGGTCCGCGAAGCAGGCTTCCGCTCGTCCTGCGCGACGACGCCCGGCGTGGTGCGGCCCTGGACCGATCCCCTGCGCCTGCCCCGCATCACCCCGGGGCGGATGGACGGCGAGGCCCTGTCCAGACTACTCGCCTGATATGAAAGTCGCGGAGCTGGTCTCGGCGCGGGTGCTGAACGGCGCCGCGCGCCACTGCATCGCCATCGCCGAGGCCCTGGCCGAGCGGGGCCATGAAGTTCTTTTGCTCCACCGCCCCGAGCTGGACCTGCCGCCCCTCGGCGCCGGCGTCACGCCTTTCGCGGCCAGCTTCCGCCGCAGCCCGCGCGAGCTCAGGGCCCTGGCGGCGCGGCTGCGCGCGGCAGGGGTCGAGGTGATCCACACCCACATGAGCAGCGCCCACTTCCACGGCGCCCTGCTCAGGACCTTCTGGGGCGTCCCG
>CAZTMF010000194.1:0-6267 GCA_964614675.1 uncultured Caulobacteraceae bacterium
TGGTGATCCTGAACGCGCTGGAGGGCCGGCCCCTGCCCGTCTATGGCGACGGCGGGCACATCCGCGACTGGCTCTACGTAGAGGACCACGCTGAGGCGCTCTGCCTGATGCTGAGCAAGGCCCGGCCCGGCTCCAGCTACAACATCGGCGGCCTCAGCGAGAGGACCAACCTGCAGGTCGTGCAGGCTATCTGCGACCTGGTCGACGCCGCGGCCCCCGCCCTCTCTTCGGGGCCGCGCCAGGACCTGATCACCTTCGTGCCCGACCGGCCGGGCCACGACCGCCGATATGGCGTCGATCCTTCGCGCATCGGGGAGGACCTGGGCTGGACGCCGAAGACGGACTTCGAGACCGGCCTCAAGCGCACCGTCGACTGGTACCTCGCCCGCCGCGACTGGTGGCGGCCGCTCAGGGAGCGGTATGCCGGCCAGAGGCTGGGCCTGAAGGCGGCGGAATAGCCGCCGCGGGCTAGGGCATCAGCTTCTGCTCGACCGAGAGCATGAAGTTCTCGACGACCTTCACCGCCTCGGGGGACTCGTCCATCGTGAGGTGGCCGACATCCTTGAAGATTCGCAGGGTGGTGGCCTTGGGCAGGCGCTGGGTCCAGCCCGTCACCCGGCCCACCGGCAACACCTTGTCCTCCTTGCCCCAGAGCAGCAGGCAGGGGACCGTGATCCGGTGCATCCAGTGCTCGAGGTTGGTTTCGGAGGTCATCGCCTTGAAGGCTGCCTGACCCTCCCGCGCGCGCTCTGCGAAGAACAGGTCCGGCGGCACGGTCGGCGGCAGGAAGGGCGCCAGGAAGGCCTGGTTGGCGCTGAGCGCCAGAAACATCTCCTCGGGCGACATGGCGCCCAGGTTGGCCGGCGGATGCTCGGGGATATCGAGGCCGCCGGGCGCCGCCAGGATCAGGCTCTTTAGCCGGTCGTTGTGACTGATGGCGAACTCGGTCGCTAGGCGTCCGCCCATCGAGGCGCCGATCAGATGCACCTTGTCCAGGCCCAGGGTCTCGAAGAAATCGAGGTAGTGCAGCACATAGTGCTGCATCGCCCCGATGCGCGGATCGTCGGCCGACTCTCCGAAGCCCGGATGGTACGGCAGGATCACCCGGAACTTCTCGGTCCAGGGCCTGGCGAACTGGATGCCGTGGAAAGTGCCGCCGCCGTGGAAATAGACTACCGTCGGCCCCTCGCCGGCCTCGTAATAGACGGTCCTCACGCCCTTCACGTCGACCTTCTTGCGGGTGAAGCCCTCGGTGCCGGGGCGGACCTTGGTCGGGGCGGCGGCGTCGGTCATCTGGCGGTCTCCTGAACTCGGGACCGTGATAAGGGGGCGGGAGCCCTACCGCAACGACGCGTTCAACGCCTGCAACGCCGCCGCGCCCGGGACCAGCTCACCGTCGCCGAGCTGGTTCAGCGGCCGGTCCACGGTGCCGAGGTAGTCGTGCATCTCTTCCGCGTCCGGCTCGACATAGAGGAGGCCGGTGACGATCTCGCCCTCGGCGTGACGCTCCTGCAGATAGGCCAGGGCGTGGACCCGGTCGGAGGGATCGTAGTGGGCTTCGACCTTGCGCAGGCGCAGCACCGAGCCGTCGTGCTGGGTGACCAGTTCGACCGTGCCGGGCTCGTGGTCGATGGCGATGGGCGCGCGGGCCTCGATGACGTCGAGCCGGTTCACCGCCTCGTTGTGCTCGCGCACATAGTCGAAGCTCTTGGTCGAGCCGGGGTGGTTGTTGAAGGCCACGCACGGGCTGATCACGTCGATGAAGGCCGAGCCCTTGTGCAGCAGGGCCGCCTTGATCAGGGGCGTAAGCTGGGTCTTGTCGCCCGAGAAGCTGCGCGCCACGAAGCTGGCCCCCAGTTGCAGGGCCATGGCCACCAGGTCGATCGGGGCGTCATGATTGACTTGGCCCTTCTTGGACCTGGAGCCCCGGTCCGCAGTCGCGGAAAACTGGCCCTTGGTCAGGCCGTAAACGCCGTTGTTCTCGACGATGTAGACCATGTTCACGCCGCGCCGGATGGCGTGGGCGAACTGGCCGAGCCCGATAGAGGCGGAGTCCCCGTCGCCGGAGACGCCAAGGTAGATCAGCTCGCGGTTGGCCAGGTTGGCGCCGGTCAGCACCGAGGGCATGCGGCCGTGGACGGTGTTGAAGCCATGGGAGGCGCCCAGGAAATAGGTCGGGGTCTTGGACGAGCAGCCGATGCCCGAGAGCTTGGCGATCCGGTGCGGCTCCAGATCCAGCTCGAAGCAGGCCTGGATGATCGATCCGGAGATGGAGTCGTGCCCGCACCCGGCGCACAGGGTCGAGACCGAGCCCTCGTAGTCGCGGTGGGTGAAACCCAGCCGGTTCTTGGGCAGGTTCGGATGATGGAGCCTCGGCTTGACGATGAAAGTCATTCGGCGGCGTGCCTTTGCGGACGGCGGGCGCGGGTGAGAGCCGAGATCTGGGAGGTGATGAAGCGGCCGGTGATCGGCGTCCCGTCATAGTGCAGCACGGGGACCAGCTTCTGAGGATCGATGCCACCCTCGTTGATCAAAAGCGACCGGAACTGGGCGTCACGGTTCTGCTCGACCACGAACACCCGCTCGTGCGCGCGTACGAAGTCGTAGACCTCCTCGGAGAAGGGGAAGGCGCGGACCCGAAGTGCGTCGAGCGGCGTCTGCTCGGCCGCGAGCGCATCGAGCGCCTCGTCCATGGCCGGCGCGGTCGAGCCGAAATAGATCACGCCGTCGGCGCCGGGTCGGCCGCAATCGCGCCGCACCGGGGGCGGGACCAGCTGGGCGGCCGTCTCGAACTTGCGCAGCAGCCGCTGCATGTTGTCGACATAGGCCCCCCCCTCCTCGGTGTAGCGGGCGTAGCGGTCGCGCGAGGTGCCGCGGGTGAAATAGCCGCCCTTGGACGGATGGGTCCCCGGCAGGGTGCGGTAGGGGATGCCGTCGCCGTCGACGTCGAGATAGCGGCCGAACTCCTTGGCGGCGTCGAGTTCCTTGGCGGTCATCACCTTGCCGCGGTCGAGCTTTTTGTCGTCGTCCCAGGCGAAGGGCCGGCACAGCCAGTCGTTCATGCCGATGTCGAGGTCGAGCATGACGAAAATGGTCGTCTGCAGCCGGTCGGCGAGGTCGAAGGCCAGAGCCCCGAACTCGAAACATTCGCGGGGATCCTCGGGGAACAGCAGCACATGCTTGGTGTCGCCATGCGAAGCGTAGGCGGCGAGCATGACGTCCGACTGCTGGGTGCGGGTCGGCATGCCGGTGGAGGGCCCGCCGCGCTGCACGTCGAAGATCACCGCCGGCACCTCGGCGAAATAGGAAAGGCCGATGAACTCCTGCATCAGCGAGATCCCCGGCCCCGAGGTGCAGGTGAAGGCCCGTGCGCCATTCCAGCCGGCGCCCAGCACGATGCCGATCGAGGCGATCTCGTCCTCGGCCTGGACGATGGCGTAGCGCGCCTTGCCCGAGGCGGGATCGGTCCGATAGCGCTTGCACCAGCGGGCGAAGGCCTCGGCCAGGGAAGTCGAGGGCGTGATCGGATACCAGGCCGCCACCGTCGCGCCGCCGTAGACCGCGCCCAGGGCCGCCGCCGCGTTGCCGTCGATGTAGATGCGGTCCCCCACCTGATCGGCGCGCCGCACCTTCAAACCGATCGGCCGCAGGTTCCGGGCGGCGTAGTCGCGGCCCATGTGCAGGGCCTCGACATTGGGGGCGATCAGCTTGTCCTTGCCCTTGAACAGCTCGGCGAGGAGCGTCTCGATCACCTCCGGCTCGATCTCCAGGAGCGCCGAGAGCACGCCCAGATAGATGATGTTCTTGAACAGCTGCCGCTGGCGCGGGTCGGAATAGTGCTCGTTGCAGATGGCTGTCAGCGGCGCGCCGATGACAGTGATGTCTTCTCGCGCAAGGTGTGGCGGCGTCGGGCGGGTGGAGTCGTAGAGCAGATAGCCGCCGGGCTCGATGGACGCGATGTCCTGGGCCCAGGTCTGGGGGTTCATGGCGACCATCAGGTCGACGCCCCCACGCCGGCCGAGCCGGCCTTCTTCCGACACCCTGACCTCGTACCAGGTCGGCAGGCCCTGGATGTTCGAGGGAAAAATGTTGCGGGCCGCCACCGGCACGCCCATGCGGATGATCGCTTTGGCGAAGAGGCCGTTGGCCGAGGCCGAGCCAGAGCCGTTCACATTGGCGAACTTGACGACGAAGTCGTTGACGGCATGGAGCGGAGCGGGCGTCTCGCCGTCAGGCACGGACCGCCTCCCTGGATGCGCAGCCGCCGGCGTTGGTCATGTCGAGCAGGAAGGCCTGCATGTCCCAGGCGCCGGTGGGACAGCGCTCGGCGCAGAGGCCGCAGTGCAGGCAGACGTCCTCGTCCTTGGCCATGATCCTCCCGGTGGGCAGGCCGCCAGCGACATAGATCGCTTGGGTGCGATTGGGCGCAGGCGCCTTCAGCCGGCCGCGCAGGTCATCCTCGGTCCCGTCGGCGGTGAAGGTGATGCAGTCCATCGGGCAGATGTCGACGCAGGCGTCGCACTCGATGCACAGGGGCGCGGAGAACACCGTCTGGACGTCACAGTTCAGGCAGCGCTCCGCCTCGCGGTAGCCGAGGTCCTTGTCAAAGCCGAGCTCGACCTCGAGCCGGACGTCCTGCAGCGCCACCTTCTTGTCGCGCAGCGGCACCCTGAACCGCTCGTCGTTCGAGATGTCGTTGTCGTAGCTCCATTCGTGGATGCCCATCTTCTGGCTGACGAGCGTCACGTGCGGCGGCGGACGGTCGGCCACGTCCTCGCCCTGACAGAGTTTGTGGATCGAGATCGCGGCCTCGTGGCCGTGGGCGACGGCCCAGATGATGTTCTTGGGTCCGAAAGCCGCGTCGCCCCCGAAGAAGACCTTTGCCAGGCTCGAACCCATGGTGGCCTGGTCGACGACGGGCATGTCCCACTTGTCGAACTCGATCCCAGCGTCGCGTTCGATCCAGGGGAAGGCGTTCTCCTGGCCCACCGCGACCAGGACGTCGTCGCAGGCGAAGTGCTGATCCGGCTCGCCGGCGGGGACCAGCTGGCGGCGGCCCTTGTCGTCCTTCACCGCCTTGACCTTCTCGAACAGGACGCCGGTCAGCCGCCCGCCGTCGTGGGTGAACTCCTTGGGGACCAGCCAGTTGAGGATCGGGATGTCCTCGTGCATGGCGTCCTCCTTCTCCCAGGGAGACGCCTTCATCTCGTCGAAGCCGGAGCGGACGATCACCTTCACATCCTCGCCGCCCAGCCGGCGGGAGGTGCGGCAGCAGTCCATGGCGGTGTTGCCGCCCCCCAGCACGATCACCCGCTTGCCGATCTTCGAGACGTGGCCGAACGAGACCGACGACAGCCAGTCGATACCGATGTGGATGTTGGCCTTGGCCTCTTCGCGGCCGGGGATCTCCAGCTCGCGTCCGCGCGGCGCGCCCGAGCCGACGAACACCGCGTCGTAGCCCTCGCCCAGCAGCGCCTTCAGGCTTTCGATCCTCTGGCCGAGCCTCAGCTCGATCCCTCCGAGACCAGCGATGTAGCCGACCTCCTCGTCGATCACCTGCTCGGGCAGGCGGAAGCGTGGGATCTGGCTCCGGATCATGCCGCCGGACTTGGCCTCGGCGTCGAAGATGGTGATCTCGTAGCCCAGGGGCGCGAGGTCCCGCGCCACGGTCAGCGACGCCGGTCCCGCGCCGACCAAGGCGACGCGCTTGCCGTTGCTCCGGGTCGCCGGGGGCGGCAGGCGGCCGGTGATGTCGTCCTTGTTGTCGGCGGCGACCCGTTTCAGCCGGCAGATGGCCACCGGCTCGGATTCCACCCGACCGCGGCGGCAGGCGGGTTCGCAGGGACGGTCGCAGGTGCGACCCAGGATCCCCGGGAAGACGTTGGACTTCCAGTTGATCATATAGGCGTCGGTGTAGCGCCCGGCCGCAATCATACGGATGTATTCAGGCACCGGCGTGTGGGCCGGGCAGGCCCACTGGCAATCGACGACCTTGTGGAAGTACTCGGGCTGCCCGATGTCGGTGGGCTCCAACGCCTAATCTCCCGACCGTTACCTCAAATCCTCGGACGGCTGGAGCGGACCGGTGCAAACCTTTCCACTGCCGACAAGGTTATTTTGGCGAAACGTTACGCCTGCTCGTGCGACATGACTAGCGCTCTCGTCAGCGGATATTGAGCGTCGAGGTGGTGGATGGCAGGCGCTTGTCGAGGTCGGGCGTGCACTCGACTTCGGTGATGTCCTGGTCGTCGACGCGGTTCCAGGTCT